>JBGTFI010000498.1:0-4576 GCA_041747335.1 Phycisphaeraceae bacterium
TCTTCGCGATCGTTTCCACAACCAGCATCCTGAACTCGGCTCCCGATGATCTCGGAAGCACTGTGGACCCCTATGCCAAAGGGGTCCCGATTGGACGCCGATCACCCCTCAGACGGGGTCCTTCTTCCACGCCGATCCACACTCGGCCTCCAGGTCTTCGACGACGCCTTCGCCGACAGCTTCCCGTTCGACGTGCTCGATGCGACCAAGATCATCCCTGAGGAGGACGTGCCGATCCGCATCGTCGGCCGGCTCGTCCTCGACCGCGTCGTCGACAATTTCTTCGCCGAGACGGAGCAGGTCGCGTTCTGCACCCAGAACATCGTCCCCGGTATCGACTTCACCAACGACCCGCTGCTCCAGGGCCGGAACTTCTCCTACCTCGACACCCAGCTCAAGCGGCTGGGCGGCCCCAACTTCACCCACATCCCCGTCAACGCGCCCAAATGCCCGTTCCACCACTTCCAGCAGGACGGCCACATGGCCATGCGCAACCCCAAGGGGCGCGTCAACTACGAGCCCAACGGCTGGTCGGAGGGCGGCCCGCGTGCCGATGCCGAGGCGGGCTTTCGCAGCCTCGCCGTGCAAGAGACAGGCGAGAAGCGGCGCATCCGTGCGGAAACCTTCGCCGACCACTATAGCCAGGCCCGCCAGTTCTACCGGAGCCAGACCCCGATCGAGCAGCAGCACATCGCCGATGCCATCATCTTCGAGCTCTCCAAGGTCGAAACCCCGCCGATCCGCACCCGCATCGTAGGCCACCTCCTGAACATCGACACGACCCTGGCCCAGGCCGTCGCCGATGGCCTCGGCCTCATGCAGATGCCCGACCCCACCGAGCCGGCCCGCACCCCCATCGACGACCTCGCTCCCTCCCCCAAGCTCTCGATCCTCGAGAACGGCCCCGACAGCTTCAAGGGCCGCAAGCTCGGCATCCTGGTCAGCGACGGCGCCGACGACGCCGGGCTCGAGGCCCTCATGACGGCGGCCGAGGCCGTGGGTGCCATCGTCGAGCTGGTCGCCCCCAGAGTCGGCGGCATCGCGACCGCCAAGGGCGAGCACGTCCCCGCGCAACAAAAGGTCGAGGGCGGCCCCTCGGTCCTCTACGACGCCGTGGCCGTGATGGTCTCGAAAGACGGCGCCGAAACCCTCGCCACGTCCCATGCCGCCAAAACCTTCGTCGCCGACGCCTTCGCCCACCTCAAGTTCATCGCCCACAGCGACACGGCCCAGCCCCTCCTCGAAGCCGCCGGCGTGACCCCCGATGCAGGCGTCATGCCGGTCGCCGGCAAGCCCGACGCCCAGGCCTTCATCGAAGCCTGCGCCAAGCTCCGCCACTGGGACCGAATCCCGGCCTGACCAGGCCTCCCTGGCCAGGAGCGACCACCATGGTCGGACAATGTCCGGGATACCCTTCGCAGCCATCGGCACGCCAGCCGACGACCCGCGAAGGGCTCGGCTGCGTGATGGCCGAACCCGCCCTGAAGGTGCCGCCGAAAAGGGATCACCGGCACCCGACCCTGGCGGATATCCGGGCAGCCGAAGCCTTCCTCATGGCCCGCCTCGTCGGCGAAGCGATCGGCGCGGCTGACCGCAGTTGCTCGTGTGCGGCAATAGGAAAGTGAAAGACGCGGGGAGATGATCTCCCCGCACCCCACGTTACCTTGCGGCGGTGGCAGCGGCTGGTTTCGGCGGATCACCGCTTCGTCGACCAGGCTCGCGGGCGGCAGCGGGTACTCGGCGCCCCGCCGAGGCGAGGTGCGCCGCAATCCCGCATCAAGTCGTTGTATTCGGCAAATTTGCACCCCATATGCCTTTTGCAAGCCCAACCGAGCAGACGACAATGGCACTCGCCCAACCGGTCAACGCCACCCCCGACACCCTCCTGCGCGAACCGAGGCTGCAGGCCGACCTCCTGCGCGGCTACTTCGGCATCATGCGCCTCTGGAACGTCGACAACGCCGACGCCCGGCGCATTCTCGGCGATCCGGCCGAACGCACCTTCTATGCGTGGAAGAGTGGCAAGATGGCAAAGCTGCCGAACGACACCATCCGCCGCATCGGCTACGTCGCCGGCATCTACAAGGCACTGCAAATTCTCTACCCGGACACCCGCCAGGCCGACGACTGGATCAGGCGCCCCAACCGATATTTCGGCGGCCAGACACCGCTCCAGCGCGTGACCGCCGGCGACGTCACCGATCTTGCCGCCGTCCGCGCCTATCTCGATGCCGCCCGTGCCCCCTGGTCCTGAGCCGGCCGTCACGCGCGTCCGCTGGGCAACGGCCACCCGGATCATCGCGTCGCGCTACCCGCCCATCGACCTCTTCGAGCGCGCCCACCAGGACCCCGCCGTCTGGGACGCCTTGATCGCCGCCGAAATGCTCACCAACCCCCGCATCCGCGACGAGATCGGCGAAATCGCCCTGGTCCCGCCCGAGGAGCGCATCACGGGACCCGGGGCGAGTTGGGTCATGGCCTCCTTCACCCACCTCAACCCGAATGGCTCGCGCTTCTCCGACGGCAGCTACGGCGTCTACTACGCCGCAATCGACCTCGAGACGGCCCTCGCCGAAACCATCCACCACTTCGAGCGCCTGGCCCAGGATAGCGACGACGGCATCCGCGACGCCGACATGCGCGTCCTGACCGGCCGCATCGACGACACGTTCCACGACATCACGACCCTGCCCGACCCCGGCCGCACCGCCATCCTCGACCCCGACGACTACGCCACCAGCCGCGCCCTCGGCCGAACCTTGCGCGAAGCCGGCAGCAACGGCGTCGTCTACCCCAGCGTCCGCCACGCCCAGGGCACCTGCCCAGGGACATGCCCACGGACATGTATCGGTGCCTTCCGCCCCAAGGCCGTCCGCCCACCGACCCAGGAACGCCACCTCCGCTACCACTACGACGGCAACCGAGTCAGCCGCTGGTTCGACTACACGACGAGCATCTGGCAGGCGCGGTAGGCAGCGATCCGAGAAATCCGGGAAGGCACGCCTTCCCGGGCCCATCCGGTACTTTGCGGTGGTGGCCCTTGGGAGCTTCAGAGCGCGTAGATCGCCCGGTCGCCGCTCACCTTGCGCACATAGGTGATCCGCCCCCCGTTCCCGGCATTGGCGTCCCAGTAGTAGCGGAAATGATCGCCCTGCGCCGGCGCCCCGACGACATCGGGATGGAACGCCGCGATGCACTGCCCGGGCGCATGGCGCACACTTCGATAAACAATGCCATCGGCCCCCGCCTTACGCTGCTGCCGCGCGAAAGCCTGGGAATGGGCATAATCGTCCGGATCGAGCAGCACGTCGAAGTCCGCCCCGCGCAGATCGAGCAGCCCGGCATCGAGCGACCCCACCAGCTGCCGCACCTCCGAAAGCCAGCCCGCATCCATCAATGACGCCGCATAGAACCGCCCCATGTGAAAGCTGTGCTCGGCCAACGCCGTCTCGAGCGCGTCGCCCGCATAATAAACCCCATGGCTGCCATCGCCGAACCGCGACACCCGATCCTTCGACACATGGGTGAACGCCGCCATCACCCAGGAAGCTCCCATCTCCCACGAAGTCCCGCCGATCCGCCGCTCCGGCGGCACCAGCGACAGATCACCGAGCTGATCCCAAATCCTCGGATTGGTCCGCGCCTGCGCCCGCGCCAGCGCCTCCCAGTCATGCGGATCGGCGACATCGTCATAAAGATCGATCGGCAGAAAATGCGACAGCACCAGCCGATGCGTCTCGCCCCAAACCACCCGTGCCACCGCCACGTCCGAAAACGTCACCAGCCACCCCGAACCGAATCCAGATACCGCCGCAACCGCTCGAGATCACCCATCCCGCCCCGCAGCAGAAGCTCGATCGGCGTCACCCCACCGAGATCCGCATTCGCCCGCCGCATCCAGGCATAGCCGACCGCCGGCTCGCGAAAAATGATCCGCAGCGCCTTGTGGATGCCGAGTACCAGGGACAGCCGATCCGCCAGATCCCGGTTGACCCGCCCATAAGCCCCCTCCCGCCACCGCCGAAACGTCTTGGGCGAAATGCCGCCCAGGATCACCGCAGCCTCGCCATCCGTCACCCCCCACCGCGCGAAGATGTTCCCGACGGTCCGCTGCATCGCGCGGATTTCGTCGGACGCATAACCACTCGCCTCGATGGGCGAAGAAGGTGGGCGATGGTCGAGAAGCGGCTGCATGGCAATCTCCTTTTGTCCTAATATGAGGAAGAAATAGCCAATTGTCTACTGCGGCAGGTGGCGAGTGGTCGCCAGAGGCGACCGCTCGTGCCTGCACTCTGCTAAAAACCGGTCCGCTTGGGTCGCCGAGATTCGGAAGAGAAGAAGAAATAATCAGAGGAGGCACGCCTCCCCTGGCCCCACCATTACTTTGAACATCAAGCGGCGGGCATTGTTAGGTGCGCAATTTTCGCGAGCTACAGCTTGCGTGCGAGTTCGCCGAGAGCAGAGATCAGCAAGACGGCTGTTTGCTGTCCGCGAATCCGGCCGTTGGATCCGCGCCGAGGGGAACCTGCGCTAGCGCGGCCACACCCCGTCGCTCCTACCGCCCCTGCCGCGCACG
>JBGTFI010000499.1:0-3811 GCA_041747335.1 Phycisphaeraceae bacterium
CGTGAACAGGCGCGGCAGGGCCTGGCCACCGCGGGATTCACGCTACAGATGGGGGCGTTTCGCAGCCGCGCCAACGCCGAGAACCTGGCGCGTTCCCTTGATGCCCGCGCCGCGTCGCTGCGGCTCGGCCCGCCGCGCATCGAGGAAAGCGCGGACGGGTTCTATCGTGTTCACGTCGGCCGGTTCGCCACACGACTGCTGGCCGATGAGGCGCGCCGGACCCTGGGCGATCCCCAGGCGCGCGTCGTGAGTTTGGGGGGGCCGTAAGCCCGTTCACCTGCCCGAAAAGAACTGCCGGATGCTGTGGAACGTCACCTGCCGCCCCACGGCCGCGATCGCTTCGGTCAGGGGAATGTCCTTGGGGCAGACCTTGACGCAGTTCTGGGCGTTGCCGCAGTCCGAGACGCCGCCGGCGGATTCCAACACTTCCAGGCGATCATCGGCCAGTTCCCTGCCGGTCTCGTGGAGATTGAAGTAGTGGACCTGGCCGATGGTGTTCGCGCCGATGAAGTTGTTGTCGAGCAGAAACTGCGGGCAGGCCTCGAGACAGCACCCGCAGGTCATGCAGCGCGACAGATCGTAGCGCGTCTCCTGCTTTCCGGGTGATTCCGCCGGTCCCGCGCCCAGCGCGTGCGTGCCGTCGATCGGCACCCACCCGCGGATGCGCTCGAGGTTGCGGTACATGCGTGAGCGATCGACGAAGAGATCCCGGATGACAGGGAACTTGGTCATCGGTTCGAGGACGATGGCCTCCCCATCGGTCTCTTGCAGCAGGTCGTCGATGAGGGCCGAGCAGCTCTGGCGTACGCGGCCGTTGATGACCTGCGTGCAGGCGCCGCAGACTTCCTCCAGACAGTTGCAGTCCCACACCACGGGCGTGGTCTGCTGCCCGCCGGTGGTGACGGGGTTGGCGGCGATCTGCTGGAGGCAGGAGATGACGTTGAGGTTCGGTTTGTACGGGACGGCGAACTCCTGCCAGTAGGGCGCATCGCCCGGGCGGTCCTGACGGCGGATCCGGAAAAGCACCTGCCTGGCGGATTCTTGGGGCTGAGTCATCGCGGCAAACTTCCTTTCAAGGAGCGCGCCCCGCGGCGCGCGGCCGAGGTCAAGTCGGGACGCATTATAGTCCCTTTGCCAGGCGGGGCAGGGCGGCGATCCCCACCCACCCATCACCATCCTCTTCGGCTAGAATGCCCCGCGTTGTTTCCAACCAATCGCCCGCACGACCCGACTCAAGACCCCAGACCCCAGACCCCAGACTCAAGACCCACCCCTCCCCATGGCCCAGGTCCTTCTTGAACACGTCAGCAAGATCTACCCCGGCGATATCCGCGCCGCGGACGATGTGAACCTCCAGATCGCCGATGCGGAGTTTCTGGTGCTGGTCGGCCCGTCGGGCTGCGGCAAGAGCACCACGCTGCGGATGGTGGCCGGCCTGGAGGAGATTTCCGAAGGGGTGATCCGCATCGGCGATCGGATCGTCAACGACGTCGCGCCCAAGGACCGCGACATCGCGATGGTCTTCCAGAACTACGCGCTCTACCCGCACATGTCGGTCTACAACAACATGGCCTTCGGGCTGAAGCTGCGCAAGTTCCCCCGCAAGGAAATCGACGAACGCGTGCGATGGGCAGCCAGGATCCTCAACCTCGATGGGCTTCTCGAACGCAAACCCAAGGCCCTCTCCGGCGGGCAGCGCCAGCGCGTGGCGGTGGGCAGGGCGATCGTCCGTCAGCCGGCGGCGTTCCTCTTCGATGAACCGCTCTCGAACCTCGATGCCAAGCTGCGCGTGGAGACGCGGGCGGAGCTTAAGCGCCTCCACCACCGGCTGAGCACCACGACGATCTACGTCACGCACGATCAGGAAGAGGCGATGACGCTCGGCGACCGCGTGGTGGTGATGGACCAGGGGCGCGTGCAGCAGGTCGATGCGCCGCTGAGGGTGTATCAGAACCCGGTCAACCGTTTCGTCGCGGGGTTTCTGGGCAACCCGCCGATGAACTTTGTGGATGGCAGGCTGACGGGGGAGAACGGCCAAGTCGTCTTCGAGGGCGGAGGCGTGCGCCTGCCGCTGCTCCCGGAGCAGGCGAAGAGGGCGGCGTCAGCCGTCGGGAAGGCGGTGGTGCTGGGAATCCGGCCGGAGGCGATGTTCCTGCGCCCGCCGGCCGGGGCAAATCAGGAGGCGGCGATCGACGCCGTGGCGGGCGTGGTGGAACCTCTGGGTAGCTCGATGGATTTGTTCGCGATGACCAGCGCGGAAGTCAGGCTGGTCGCCCGCGTCGCGGCCGACAGCGCCATCGAACGGGATGCGAAAGTCCATCTGTACGTCGACCGCACCCGCACGCATCTGTTCGAGCCGGGAACGCACGGGGGGAATCTGACGGGGTGAGGGGGTATAATTCGGTCGAAAGGTGAGGATATGATCGGACCGAAGGAAGCAGTTCGAGCGGCCGCGCAGTTCCTGATGGACATCCAGGCGGGGGGTCAACCAAGCGACATCATTGTCGAGGAGATCGAAGGACCCGACCAGTTTGGCCTTTGGGAGGTGACTCTCAGTTTTCGGCGATTGGGCAGTGGCTCTGAATTGCAGGAGGCCTTGGGCGGAGCGCCCGAGCGGCAATACAAGAGGTTCAGGGTTGACGGCGAATCCGGGAAGGTTGTGTCAATGAAGTTCGCTGCTGTCTCATGATCGAGGCACTCATCAAGAAGCATCGGTCGAGGGCCATTCTGCTGGACGCCAATGTCCTGCTGCTGGACGTGATCGGAGGCGTGGACCGGGAGATGATCCCGCGCTTCAAGCGAACGCGAAAGTTTGAGATTGAGGATTACGACCTCCTGCAACGACTGCTTCGGCTTTTCTCCGGCATCGTGACCACCCCCAACATCCTCACCGAAGTAGGCAATTTGGGGTCGCAACTGACCGACCCCGCGTTGAGCGCGTTTCGAAGGATTCTTCGTGAGAGAACCCGCGTGTTGGACGAACGTTACCTCGCGAGCAAGCTTGTCAGCGATCACCACCTGTTTGACCGGATGGGTCTGAGCGATGCGGGCATCGCCATGCTTGCCGAAGAGGGGTGGCTGATCCTTACCGAGGATTGGCCGCTCGCCAGCCGCCTTCAGACCGCGGGGCTGGATGTGATTAACTTCACAAACCTTCGCACGATGGCCTGGACCTGGCCCCGGAACCAGTAATCGCCTGTCCCATGTGGCCCCCACCCCCTCCGTTGAAGTCCAGTTTCCCGCTGCGACGTCACCGTTCCCACCCCCTCCCCCTGCTATAATCCCCTCACCTTGGCGGGGTGTGTACTCCTCGCCGGATGGCAAGTGACCTTCGACATGGTTTGGGAGAATCCGCATGAAGCCGTGGTGTGTCGCCGCGATCGTGTGTTTGCTGTCGGTTCGCGCTGTTTCGGCCGGTGTCGTGCTGCTGACCGATGAGCGGTCGTTCTACGCCGGGGCCGATGCGGATTCCGACCAGGGGTCGGACCACCCCTCGATCGAGCACTTTCCCTACTATTCGAGCGATGACCCTTTCATGCCCTGGGGGGCGGCCGAGGACTTCAACGCCATCGCCGGGTCGGCCATCGGACGCGGCAGGGGCACGCTCGAGACGATCACGCGGCCGGACCTGATCGCGGGCGCGGCCGACGTGTTCGGATCCGGGCAGGTGCTGGATGAGACGGCCTCGGCGGCGTTCGCCGGCTCATTCACCCTGCTCCCGGACCCGGCCACCGGGCTGGTGCTGCTGGCGGCGGGGATGTGGGGTAGGGGGAGGCGGACTATGGTGCCAACTGGTCGGGAGTCGGCAACA
>JBGTFI010000500.1:0-1980 GCA_041747335.1 Phycisphaeraceae bacterium
CCGGCGGATTTCGCGCTCGCGTTCGGACAGCGGCGAGTAGAACCCCGCCTCGCGCCGGCCTTCGAGCTTGACGGCCGCGCCGGTCTCCTGGTTGTACGACCAGTGGTGCGTCGGCTCCTTCCACGGGGAACAGATGATCGGGTGGTCGATGGCCTGGATGGGGGTTGCGTCGGTTTCCGTCACGTGGCCAACACCTCTTCCTCGAAGAAGCGCCTGATCCGGTTTTCATCGCCCAGTGACGGGAACTGCTTCCCCGCAACGTTAGACAACTGCGCGACCGCCTTACGGCTGATCCCGGTCTGGTCCTCGAACATCACCACACTTCGGAATGGCACGCGCTCCTGCTCGTAGAAGTAGTGCGAAATAGTGGCCTGCTTGCACTGATCGTTGTTGCCCACCGCGAAAGCGAAGCAAGGCCGGGCCATGCCGTTGATCCTGCAATCCACGGGGTACAGGGCTTCGGGGTCGAGCTTCGGGTCGTGGTAATCGAAGGTCAGCCGGGCCGGGTCGATCACCCGTTCCATCAGCTCGCGGAAGTCTTCCTTGAACGTGGACGCCACGCGGTCCCGCGTCCACAGCGCCGCGTTGGCGATCCGCTCGGTCGCCTGGATGAACGAGAAGAAACCGTCGCTCGCGTTCGCCTCGTCCACCGCCACCCGCAGCTCGCCACCGGCGTTTTCCACGCCGTGCACTTCCAAGGCTTGCTCGACCAGCTTGCCGCGTTGCCCCTTGCTCAGATCCACGCCGCTGTAACTCAGGTGCATGAACGTGTGCCCCTCGTCGGTGAGCAGCCACCGGCCACGCTCCCGCTTGAGCACGACGACGAAGTGGTCGCCATCGTCGAACGTGAACGGGTTGTAGACCACCCAGCGGTCGAGGCCCTGCGGCTCGATCTCGATGCCTTCGCAGATGCGGCCGGTCAGGATGGGGGGTGCGGTCTGCGGCATCATGCGTCGTCTTTCTGGCTAAAGAGGCTCGGGCCTTCGTCCGGCGTCCGGAAGCCGTAGCTTCGGACCATGAAGGCCAGCGCCGATTCCACCGAATCGTACGCCGCCGTCGGCTCGGCGTAGCCCTCGATGGACAGCCCGGCGATCTGGTACCGCTCGGTCGCCCGATGGATATGAAATCGGTCCCGGAAGCGGTTTCCATCCAATCCCTGCCGGTGCTCGATCTTGTTGGTGTGGTCGGACGGGTGTTTGCCGTTGTGGCGGATCAGGAGGTACCGGTGGTTCGTGTTGGCCTCCATGTACGCCAGGATCACGGAAAAATCCAGAGGGTTCAGCGTATTGGTCCGCACGATGAGCTCGAACCGCCGGCCACCGACCGATTCGATGTCCATCTGTCGCTGCCTGAAGGCTTGCCCGGCCTTCTGCTTGAGCCGAAGCTTCTGCTGCCAGTCCGCAGGAAGCCGTTTCTCGTCGGCCAGCAACTCAGCGATCTCGGCGTCGGTCAGCACCCGCATCTTCAACCTCCCCCGGAGGACTCGGCCAGAGACACCACCTTCATCACCTCGTTCCCCCGCGGGTCGATCACCTTCACCGCCGCCCGTTGGTGCTCGCCCGCCGCGAACGGCAGCGACACCGTGCCGCTGAGCGCCTCGAACGCTTCATCATCAATCGCGCCGTCCTTGCCGCCCAGCGCCTTGGCGAGCTTGGCCCACGCGGTCTTGTCAGGGAAGAAAGCCTGGGTCACGCAAAACGTCACGCCGTCGTAGTCGCCATCCAGCAGCCAGCAGGCGACCTTGCCGGCCCCGGTGCTCTGGATCGTGTTCTTGACGGGGTCGTAGATGTCCACGCCCTCCATCTCGCCGCGGACCAGGGCGTCTTCATCGGCGTCGTGCACTTTGACCCGCGGCTGGCCGAACACGGCGAACAACTGGCCCTCGCCGGGCTTGGCCGGGTCCTTAAGTAGCCCCTCCATCGCGGGGTTCACGTCCGGGCGGATATGGGCGAGGTGGACGATCAGCTTGCCGCCCTGGTA
>JBGTFI010000501.1:0-2550 GCA_041747335.1 Phycisphaeraceae bacterium
GGGGGCGAGCGGCCGTGCCGGGAGTGCGCCGGATGCGCGCGGCGGAGGGCGGGGTTCGACGCGGCGGGGTTGGTGGATCCGGTGGAGGAACCGGCGGTGAGGTGATGGAACGGGATGGGGACGAATGGCGCGTTTCGACAAGGGTGGTTTCCTACCCACGCCATGAAGCCTTCCGCTCCCTTACGGTCGCGGCTCGTAGCGGGGGCTTTTGTGTTCACGTTCTTGCGGCGCCGCCCTCCTGCGCGGATAATCCGCTGAACACGCCTCGATGGAACAACACCGGGCGGCGGGAACGAGGCGATCCCTTCCGCTGACACCCTCAACGGGGAACCTGCCATGGCGCTGGTGGAGATCAACGGGATCCTGCGACGGGCGCGGGAGAAGAACGCATCGGATGTGCATATCGTGGTGGGCGCGCCGATTCTCATGCGCATCAACGGTCAGCTCATCCCCGCGAGCAAGGATGCGTTGTCGCCGGAAGTCGCTCAGCACCTGACGTACTCGCTGCTGACGAAGAAGCAGCAGGCCTACTTTGAAGAGAACCGCGACTACGACCTGATGGTGGCGGACACCAGCCACTGCCGTTACCGGGTGAACGTCTCCTATAACGACACGTACGTCGGCTGCACGATCCGGTTGCTGCCCAGCGAACCGATGAACCTGGACCACATCAAGGTTCCTGAGATCGTGCGGATGATGTCCCGCGCCCGCAAGGGGCTGGTGCTCATTACGGGATCGACCAGCCAGGGCAAGAGCACGACGATGGCGGCGATGATTGATGATGTCAACGCCAACATGCGCAAGCACATCATCACCATCGAAGACCCGATTGAGTACGTTCACCGCAACAAGCTCTCGGTGGTTCGTCAGCGCGATGTCGGCAAGGACACGCTCTCATTCCACAACGGGCTGCGGGCGGCGCTGCGACAGGATCCGGACGTGATCCTGCTGGGCGAGATGCGCGACTACGAGACGATCAAGACAGCGCTGACGGCCGCGGAGACGGGCATTCTGGTGATTTCGACGCTGCACATCATCTCAATCGACAAGATCATCGAGCGCATGCTGGCCTACGCCCCGGACGGGAGCGACGGGCACATGCGGGCGCTGCTGGCGGAGTCGCTGTTCGGGGTGATCCACCAGGAGCTGCTGCCGGCGGTGAACGGCGGAAAGCGTGTGGCGTGCGAGATTCTGCTGGTCAACGACGCGGTGCGCAACGTCCTGCGCAAGCGCGACACGTTCCACCTGCGCAACCAGATCGCCACGGGCAAGAAGTTCGGGATGGTGTCGATGAGCTCCTCCCTCACGGGGCTGCTGGAAGAGGGCGCGATCAGCGAGGTGGTGTACGACCAGGTGGCGGAGAGCTACGCGTAGGGACTGGGTGGGCTGGGGGTCGCCGCGGCGAGCGAGCCTCGGAGCGCCGCCCCGGTTCCCAGGCCGGTGGGGCGGCGCTTAGCTCCGCCCCAGCCACCCCCGGCCCCCAACGACTACACTATCCCTCCATGACCCCAACGGGTGACCGGACACGTCTGCTGATTCTCGCGAATAAGAGCAAACCCGCCGTCATCGAGGCGCTGGGAAGTCTGCGGCCGTGGCTTGCGCAGCGCGCCCGGATCGTCGCGGAACCGGCGATCAACGAGCTTAATGGGGTCAAGCCTGCGAACCTCCCTCCGGCCGACCTGGTGGTGGTACTGGGGGGGGACGGGACGATCCTCGCGCAGGTCCGCCACACGCTCGCGCTGGACCTGCCGATCGTCGGGGTCAACTTCGGCAAGCTCGGATTCCTCGCGGAGTTCAGCCTGGAAGAGTTCCAGCGCCACTGGGAGGCGATCCTCGCCGGGCGATGTCCGATCAGCCGGCGAACGATGATCGAGGCGGCGGTCGCACCGGCAGAGGATGCGGGCGAACCCTGTGCATCCCCGATGGACCAGCGCGGCGTGACCCGCGCGGTGGCGCTCAATGACGTGGTCATCACGGCGGGGGCGCCTTTCCGGATGATTGAGATGGAGCTGGCGATTGACCCCACGCGGGAGAACCCGTACGCGACCACGTTCAGCGGGGACGGGGTGATCGTCTCGACGCCCAGCGGATCGACGGCTTACAACCTCTCGGCGGGAGGGCCGATCGTCAGCCCCGATCTCGATGCCCTTTGCATCACCCCGATCTGCCCGCATAGCCTGGCGTTTCGCCCGATCGTGATCGAGGCCAGGTGCGGCATCCGCATCCGCCTGATGGAAGCCAACGCCGGGACCACCCTGGTGGTGGACGGGCAGCTCTCGATCCCCCTTAAGACCGGCGAGCAGGTGCTGGTGCGGCGCCTTGCCCAGACGCTCACGCTGATCCAGAACCCTGAGCTTAGCCACTGGCAGATGCTCGCCCGGAAAATGCACTGGGCCGCCCGACCCCGATCCGGGGATTGACCTTCTGGGGAATCCTCCCTTTTCCGATCCTCCAGGCTGTCCGCGGGCGTATAATAGGGGTAGACCACGCCGGTGCGGGCAGGGCAGGCGCCCCGCAGTCGGCCGGCTGACGCCTTCGGACGCTCCCGCG
>JBGTFI010000502.1:0-1893 GCA_041747335.1 Phycisphaeraceae bacterium
CGCAAGCGGGGCGAAGCTCGGGCGGCTGGACCATGTGTTCAAGGACATGACCCGCGTCCGCGAGGCGCAGCTCCATCAGGCCCGGCCGGGGCACATGAAGGTGCGGATCGTGCGCCGACCGGATTATTGTGAGGCCGATGAGCGGGCGCTGCGCGAGTCGATCGTCAAGCGTGTGGGGGAGGATGTGGCGTTCGAGATCGAGTACGTCCAGGAACTGACGCGTACGAAACGCGGGAAGCTGCGTTTCGTGGTCAGCGAGATGGAGCAGGGGCGCATCGGGTAGGGGAAATTACATTCGCTCCGCCGCCTTGAGCGCGGAGGCGAGGGTGAGCAGACGGTTGAGGTACGTCACTGACCGAGTGGGAAACCGCAGCCGTCGGGTCTTCACGCCGATGGCCATCGTCGCGCCCAGGAACCACTCGTTTCTCCTGAGCAGGTCGTAAGCTTTTCTACCCAGATCGTAACCGCGATCGGCCCTGATCTTGACTTCAGCCGGGGGCGCGGTGGTTTCCACGAGCCATCGCTCGAACGCATCGCGGTCGAACATCTCAAACCAGCCCTTGGGCGGATCGTCCAGCAGCACGTGCCTCAGGTAATCCTTGTAGGCCGGTTGCTCATAGAGAACGTGGAACCGGCTCTTGATCGGCGTCATCTTCGTGGGGGCCACGTCCGTCACGAACAGCTCCGGGAACGTGGCCTCCATCGTCCGGATGAACAATCGCTTTCGCGATCTCATCGGTGTGGGCAGACGGCGCACCACGTCCAGAGCCTCCCCAAACAGAAATGGGGCGTAGTGCGGGACGAAGGCGCGGCAATACTGGCGGAGGTTCTGAATCAGCCGGGACTCGCGATGTCGCCAGTAAAGATAATCCTTGAGCATGTTCACATCGCGTATGGAGGCTTCCTTCAGCATATCCTCGTGCCGTCGGTGAAGCTCGGCCATTCCCTCCTCAAACGCCCGCGGCTGCAGAAGGCGTCGCGGGCCGGTGATCTGATCGAGGGTGAAAAGCAGGGTCTGCCACAGCGCCATCCGCGTGGAAAGCACCCGGTCGCCCCAGCCCCAGACCTCATCCCCGCGCAGCACGCAGGCGTACCGCCGATTCATTTCACGGTAAAACCCCTCGCCCAGGAATGCGTCCTGCGCGGTGACCGCGTCGGTTTCCCCACCGGTGATGCGCACGCAGTTCTCAAAGTCCCGGATGACCCGTTCTGAGTTGAAGACATCCGCGTGATAGACGTGATGCGTCACCCCGAGCTTCTTCGCGAAGTGGGTTCCGACCTCCAGGTCGTACCCCTGCGCGAACTGATCGCCGAAGCTGTAGCTGATCGTCTCGAAGTCGCGCCCGGCGCGGTGAAGCAGCCCCAGCAGCGCCCGAGAGTCGTAACCACCGCTGAGGGTGAGTATGGCCTTTCCCTCCGGGAGCGCGCTCATGTCCGAATCGATCGCTCGCGTCAGGGCATCGCTCGCCTGCGACCAGGACCGGAGCGTCGGCTCTACCCGCATTTCCCAGTAGGGGAGGCACGTCACCTTGCTTCCGTCGAGGCAGAGCACCCGGCCGGGGCCGACGCGATGGATCTCATTCCAGTAGGTTCCGTCTCCCCAGAGATGCCCGCTGCCCATGAACTCGTAGATCGCGGTGCGCCGCACCGTCAGCCCGTGCGGATTCGCTTCCGCGAGCGTCAAGGTCCGGGGTGACACCAGCACCGTGTCGCCGTCCCTTCGCCAGTAGACCGGCATCGAACTGGTTCGATCGACGATCACGAACGCCCGGCGGATGCGCTCAAACCACAGAATCAGCAGGAACTGGCCGCGCAGCGACGCGGCCCATTTTGTCACGTCGTCGAGGGTGGGGCGGTCGCCAAGGCGGCCGATCGCGGTCTCATCGATCTCCC
>JBGTFI010000503.1:0-4530 GCA_041747335.1 Phycisphaeraceae bacterium
TGCATGTTGCACGGCTACCGCTTCTATCGCACCGTCACGGTCGTGCTCGCCGGCGCGATCGGCGTGTTCGCCGGCTACCGCCTGGGCCAGCACATCGGCCACCCCGAAGTGCTCGCCGCGTGCCTGGGGCTGCTCCTGGGCATCGGGTGCTTCCCGCTGATGAAGTACGCGGTGGCCGGGCTGGGCGGCGTGGTTGGTTCGTTCATCGGCGCCAACGCCTGGACTTCCGTCGGCGCGCTCCTGGGCAACGAGGCCGCGCCAAATACTTACTGGGTGGGCGCGATCGTGGGGCTGGTGGTGTTCGGGATGCTGGCGTTCATCCTGTTCAAACTGTCGATCGTGCTGTTCACTTCGGTGAGCGGTTCGACCATCGCGGTGATGGGTGGGATCGCGCTACTCCTGCAGATACCAGGACTTGGGGAGAGCGTCACCGAGATCATCCGCAAGCCCCAGGGCCAGGCGGTGATCATTCCGCTGCTGGTGCTGGTCCCGGCGATCATCGGGCTGATCCTCCAGGAAACGCAGGAAGATGCCCACAAGGATGGGGCTTAATCGCGCCGGCGACTTCACGGGTATCGCAAGGAGGGCGCGCACAGACGCGATTTGTTGCTCATTTTGGGGATCGAAAAAGCGCGGAAAATGACGGAATCGGCCGGTTTTGGCCGGTTTTGGATGAAAACAGACCTGTTTTCCGGGCGTTTCGTGCGCACAAACCCACGTTTGTGCGCTAAGTTGAATCACGGCACGGATGTTGCTGAGGGGCGAAGTCCAAAGTCCAAGGTCCGGGGTCCGGGGGGAGACGGGGGGGTTGTGGCAGGTTGAGGGTTTGGCGCGGGCAGGCGGCGAACACAGCGTGCGTGCGGGGCATGCGCACTCGATCTGGCCGCCGCTCACTCATCCCCCAGCACGCCGAACTCGTTGTAGATCAGCAGAATCTCCCCGTCGAGCCACATCGTGATCGCAAGGTCCATCTTGCCGTCCTTGTCCCAGTCGCCCGCGACGAGGTCCCACGGCCGATCGCCGATCACCGTCACGTTGAACACCCGGCGTCCATTGGGATTGATCCCCCCCAACAGGCCGTAATAGATGAACAGCGCATTCTCCTCCTCGCCCTGGCCGCCGATGGCCGCGGTCTGGTTCACGGCCGCGAAGTCGTCGATGAGGTCGCCGTTGAAATCCCCCACCGTGATGCCGATCACCACGCCTTCGGCCGCCAGCGTCTGCACCGTCGCCCCCTGGAAGCCGCCGGCTGAGTTCTGATAAAGGACGCTGATGGGTAACGATCCGGACGTCACCGCCATGTCGTCTTTGCCGTCATCGTTGAAGTCACCTACCGCGATGCGTTCGCCGCCGGTGACGTTCACGCTCTGCACCGAGCCGAAGTTCCCGCCGCTCTGACCCATGAGCACGTGGACCTTGCCGTTGTACTGGTCCGTCACCGCCAGGTCGAGCTTCGCGTCCCCGCCGAACTGTCCCACCGCGATGCTGGTCAGGCTGCCGAACGGCGCGGAGACGACCTGGATGTCGCGGCGCTTGGAGGTGTCCGCCGGATTGCTGCCGTCGAAGGTGTTGTCGGACTGCTGGAACAACACCGTCACGCTGCCGCTGAACCAGTTGACCACGGCGATATCGAGCTTCGCATCACCATTGAAATCCCCCGTCACCAGCCCGCGCGGCGCGAACTGGACGTTGTGGCCTTCAAGGTTCTGCGCGGCGAACTGCCCGCCGCCGGGATTGCGCAGGATCCACACTTTATGAACGGGCAGTCCTCCTCCGCCGGAAGTGTCATACGTGCTGGTGAAGAGCAGGTCGATGTCGCCGTCGGCGTCGATGTCACTGGCCAGCAGGTCGGTCATGCCCTCGAACGCGGGGAAGGTCGTTTGGGAAAGCTCGGTGAAACCTCCGGGGGCATAGGAGAACGTCCCATCCCCCTGATTCCACGAAATGCGCAGCGAGTGAGTGGTGGAAGACCAGGTCACCAAGTCCGGCCAGGTGTCGCCGTTGAAATCCCCCTCAGCGATGAGCGTGGGACGGGGGTTGGTGGGGACCTCGTCCGAGATCATGTCGAATAGGAGGTCAAGCGCGGCCCTGGCGTTGACGCGGCCGTGGCCGTAGTGATCGTTGAATCCGTTCTCATCGTAGACGACGCTCGGTCCGCCGATCTTCTCGGCGGAGTCGCGCATGATCTGCCGCACCTGCGCGGCCGTGAGGTTTGGCGCGGTCGAAATGAGCAGGGCGCCGATACCTGAGGACAAAGCGGTCGCGAAGGACGCGCCCCAGGAGGTCGCATAGTCGTCGGATTCATACCCCTCGGAGCCGGCAATGTCGGTTGACGTGATCAACCCTTCAGCCGGGTCGGGGCCGCCGCCGGGTGCGAGGAAGTCCAGCTCATCGCCCCAGCCGGTCCGCGTCACGCGCAAATGATTCTCACCACTCGATGCCACCAAAATGGTATTGGCAAGGTTGGCGGGGTAGTCGTTGAAACTATCTCGGTCAAAGTTGTCCGCCGCCGCGAACACGGGTATCCCTAATCCACCTCTTCCATTGATGGCGGCATTGTTGATCGCATCGGTGAGGACTTGATTGGGGGTGTACCCGCCATCACTGAGATTGATGATATCTGCGCCCATGCTGAACGCGTAGTCAAATGCTTCCGCAATTTCTATTTCCGGCAAGTACTCAAAAGGACCGTCAAAAATCTTGATGGGCATGATCTTGATGTTTGGTGCCGCCCCGGCGATCCCGATAGAGTTGTTTGCCACGGCTGCCGAAACCCCCGCGACGAATGTCCCATGAGCGGAATCATCCGGCGTCACGTCTGAAGTACCATCGAGAAAGTTCCATCCGTGTACGTCATCCTCGAACCCGTTGAGATCGTCGTCAATGCCGTTCCCGGGAATCTCGTTCGGGTTCGTCCAGATGTTCGCGCTAAGGTCGGGGTGGCTCAAGTCCACTCCAGAGTCAAGCACCGCAATCACGATGTCACTCGATCCCATCGTCACATCCCAGGCATCCGGGATGGCGGTGTGTTCAAGATTCCACTGATTGCCAAACTCAGCATCATTCGGGATCACACCCCTCCCCCTCGCGAGGACGCCGAAGTCGGGCGTTGCCCACTTTACCAGCGGATTCACGTGAAGCGCGTTCGCGAGCGTCAACACGTCACTACTCCCACCGGAAGCTACCGCGACCATGAATGTCTGTTCCATCCAGCGCAACGGGCGGATATCGCCGAAGTTCGCAGGATCGAGCACATCGTCGAGGGCGACGCCCGCCTTGAGGGAGATGATAATCTCATCACGTAAATAGACTTCCTTGCCCGTCATGGCGTCGGCATAGAGAGGGGCACTCCACCGAATCTCGACGCTGCCCGCCGCGAACTCCTGTGCTCCGCCGCTAAGGTTCAGATGCACCGCACCCTCAATCACCGCCCACTCATTACTCAGGCTATTCACTTTCACTCCCGGAACCTGTTCGAGCAGGTCAACCTGCTGCGACGACTGAAGCCGTGCGATCGACTTGTCAGCCGACCGCACCAGCGGAATCTGAATCCCCTCATGCCAGTAATACTCCCCCATGTCCACCCAGTCAGTCGCGCCCGGAACATCGGCGCTCAGGAGTACTCGCCGTTCCAATCCTTCAATGTAAGGCCGATCGCCATAAACGCGCCGATTCCCATGATGTCCATGCCGTCGGTTCATGATCTGCCATCTTTCGTTCGGGGTGGTGTCGTGTTCATGCGCACGCTCGGCGCGCTGTGACCCTTGCGTCTCATCAAGAACACAAAGGAACCCATCACGAACATTCCGACTGCACCTGGTTCAGGGACCGGGTCGGCCCTCAGGCCGTCGATGGCGATGGCCTGACATAGCCCACACCGTCCATGTGAGGGATTCCAGATGGCGATGCTCTCGATGGCGACATCACTCTCAATTCCGATGAAAAGCGCACCGACCTCAAGTTCACCATCGGCCAATTCCGTTCGCGGAAAGTCCATAATGCCCAACGACTCGCCCGAACCGTCAAACGTCTCGAGACGCGCGCCTGGCATGAGGAAATGCAAACCCACACGACGCATCGGCGTCGAAAAACTGAAACCCATAAGACTGCTGTACTGAGCTATATATGCATTTCCAAAGGGAACGTCCTTCGAGTTATGCACTCCAGTGCCAAAGAGCAAGGGAAACGTCGCGTTACCCAGAGCGAAATCACCAATGAGAACCTCCGCCGGATATTCCCGCGAAGTCATGCTGATTCCACTCTTAAACGTGAACGGATTCGCCGGGCCATAAATCACGCTCAGAAATCCATCACGCGGTGTGCCATCCGGCGAGGGGGCCAACTCAACAGCCTCAATATTCTCCCCCGCCGTCAGCCCCTCGAAGCTCTCGAAGATCGACTGCTCGCTGAACGCCTCGATCCCGACCGCCCGGATCACCCCGCCCCGCGCCGCCGGGACGGCCGCGCCTGCCGCAGCCACCATCAATCCCGCCAGCCACCACCATCTCACCATGCACCTCCGAAATCCCA
>JBGTFI010000504.1:0-6321 GCA_041747335.1 Phycisphaeraceae bacterium
TCCCCCCGTAGAAAAGCGGCTTACGCACCATGCGGGCAGCCACCTTCGCATCCAAATCCCGCCCCTGAACATAGCTTCGGGTGTAGGCGTCGAGCTTGTCGCTCGCCGCCGGGTCGAGCGTGCGCACGCCCTCGAGCGGCACCCCCGCCGCCTTCGCCGCCTGCTCGATCTCGTCCACCCTGCCCAGCACGATCGGCTGCGCGATCCCCTCATCCAGCAGCCTCCGCGCCGCGGCCACAATCCGCTCATCCTTGCCCTCGGGCAGCACGACGGACAGCGCTCGTCGCCGGGCCTTGTCAACAAATGAATCGAGGATGGACATGGGGGGGTGGATTGAAGATTGAAGATTGCCGAGTGTCGAGTGCCGAGTGTCGAGCTGCTTTGGACTTTAGACTTTGGACTTCCCAACTTGAAACTTGCCAACTTGCCAACTTCCCTACGACATCGGCGCGCCCGGTTTCTTCGCCTGGATCCAGTCGTAGTAGTCGCGCATCTGCAGCTTCGAGGCCGCGTCCTGATCCAGGTACACGTAGGCCGAGGGATGAAGCTGAAGCGCGCTGGCGGTGATCATGCTCGTCACCGGGCCTTCGACCATCTTCGCCACCGCGTCGGCTTTGCCCTTCCCGTTGGCCACCAGCAGCAGCTCGCGGGCATCGAGAATCGTCCCCACCCCCATGGTGATCGCGTAGATCGGCACGTCCTCCACCTTGTCAAAAAACCGCGCGTTGTCTTCGATCGTCTGCCGCGCCAGCGTCTTGAGCCGCGTGCGTGAGCTCAGCGAGCTCGTCGGCTCGTTGAACGCGATGTGCCCGTCCGACCCGATCCCCAGAATCTGGATGTCGATCCCCCCGCACTCGCGGATGCGCTCCTCGTACCACGCGCAGAACGCGCGGTAGTTGCTGGTGGTGCCCGAGGGGATGTGGATGTGGGGCTTGGGGATGTTGATGTGCTTGAAGAAGTTCTCGTGCATGAAGTAGTGGTAGCTCTGCTCGTGCGTCGTCGGCAGCCCCACGTACTCATCGAGGTTGAACGTCGTCACCTGCGAGAAGTCCAGCCCCTCCTCGCGGTGCATCCGCACCAGTTCCTTGTACAGGCCCAGGGGCGTCGAGCCGGTCGCCATGCCCAGCACCGCGTCGGGTTTGGCGTTCATCACCCCCGCCACGCGGCGCGCCGCCGCCTTGCTCATCTCCTCATAAGAGGACTTGATAATGACTTCCATCTTCTTCGTCTCCTTGGCCTGACATGCGATCGACGCCCCACACCGGCGCGGGGCAGTATCTTCGGGCAATTCACCCCGATTGCAAGTGGACCCACAAACCGCGCCCGGTGGAATTGGGGCGTTGGGTGGGTGGGGCAAAGCGAGTCTTCGAGCGCCGCCCCCGTACCCGGGCTTGCTGGGGCGGCGCCAAGCCTCTGCCCCAGCCACCCCATGGTCGCGCCATAAACCCTTGCCCCTCCCATCCCTGTAAATCCATCGCAATTCTTTCAGGAAACGCCGGGCCCCTCGTCGATATCCCGACTGTCGCCCGCGGCACTCCTCCTGGCTGCCTCGAACGACCCTGCCCCCCGCCGCCCCGTGCGGCGTTCGACCACGCCCGTCGAATCACATCCCGAACTGGAGAAGCACCATCCCCTCACCATTTGCGGTGGCGGAGGGGTTGGCGACCCGGCGTGTGGCCGGGCAGACCCACGCCGTTACAGGGACAGCGGCGGCGTGGGTTTTTTATTTCCCTTCTCCCGACGCATTCCCGCCAGACACATCCCGCGATGGGAGACCGGCAGGGGCGGTGCAGGTACGCACCCGTGCGGCCTGGCTGTCCACGCCCCCCTGCCGGCTCCCGCCCTTATTCGCATTGAACGTCCGTCCGCACCCGGCCGCTACAATGAGCATCATGAGCGATCGCCCCGGCTCGCCCAGCTTTCCCAATTCCCCCAGCGCGCCGGGCGATCCCCGCTCCCTTGATCGCCAAGCCCTCCTCGCGCTGATCGAAGCCAGCCACGCCATCGTCAGCTCCCTCGACCTCGACGCCGTTCTGACGGACATCACCCAGCAGGCCGCCCACGTCCTGCGCGCCCAGGGGGCGAGCGTGCTGCTCCTGGACTCCAAACGAAACGAGCTGGTTTTCCACACCGTCATCGGTCCGGGCGGCGAACAACTTGTCGGCGAGCGCTTCGATGCGGCACTGGGCATCGCCGGGCAGGCCCTCAAACAGCGCCGCGCCATGCGCATCTCCAACGTTCGCCAGAACAGGCACTTCTATCAGGGTATCGACGCCAAATCCGGCCTGCGCACCGATGCTCTGCTGGTGGCCCCGCTGATTCACCGCGATCGCACGCTCGGCGTCGTCGAAGTCATCAACGCCATCGACCGGCAAGACTTTTCCAATCAGGATCAGGAGCTACTCGAAGCATTCGCCAACCTCGCGGCCGCGGCCCTAAGCCACGCCCAGGCGTTCGACCGTGTCAACCGCCTCAACCGCGGATTGCGCGAGGCCCAGCCCCGCGCTACGGCCGTGGGGCATTCCCGCGCGTTCCGCGAGGTGCTCGAACTGTGCGAAAAGGTGGCCGCTTCCAAAGCCACCGTCATGATCCTGGGGGAGACCGGAACGGGCAAAGAACTCACCGCAAGGGCGATCCACGAACGCTCCGACCGGCGCGGGCGGGCGTTCATCGCCGTCAACTGCGCCGCGCTGCCGGAGAACCTGCTCGAAAGCGAGCTTTTCGGCCACGAAAAGGGCGCCTTCACCGGCGCGGAGCAGCAAAGGCCGGGACGGTTCGAGCTGGCCGATGGCGGGACGCTGTTCCTCGATGAGGTCGGCGAGTTGGCGACCAACGTTCAAGCCAAGCTCCTGCGCGTGCTTCAGGACGGCGAAGTCGAGCGCATCGGCGGGACGCGCACACTCTCATTTGATGTGCGCGTCATCGCGGCGACCAATCGTGACCTTAGACGCGAGGTGGAGGCAGGCCGGTTCCGAGACGACCTCTACTATCGCCTGAATGTCTTTCCCATCCGCCTGCCTTCGGTGCGCGAACGACGGGAAGATATCCCTCTGTTGGTCCAGCACTTCCTTGAGTCCGTCGCGCGCAGTCTGGGCGTCCCCACGACGGGCGTGGACGAACAGGCGATGGCCCTGCTCCAAACGTACGACTGGCCGGGTAATGTAAGGGAGATCCGAAACGTCATCGAGCGCTGCGCCCTGCTCGCCGCCGGCGGCGTCATCACCCCCCAGCACCTTCCGCCGGAGATTCGGACACCCGGACAGGGGGGCACACAGGTCGAGGCGCCCTCCGTGAGCCTTCCGCAGCAGGAGGCGGCTACGATCCGCCGCACGCTCGAACGGACCAATTGGAACCAGACACGGGCAGCCCGCGCGCTTGGGATCACGCGCGACCAGCTCCGTTACCGCCTGGAGAAATATGAGATCAAAAAAGGGGCGACGGACCTTCACTCGCCCACGCGTCGCTGAGGCTCCAAGTCCCACTTCAACGCGGAAGGTCCGTCGGCCCCGTGTTCGTTGGTCCGAGCGATTCGCGGCCGAGTCGAGTTCCCCGGCACACCGCGAATTCCCTCGCATCCGGACCCGACAGGCATGCCCCCCAAGGCGCCCGTCCTCGACCCTCGGCCCCCGACCGACCCATCGTCCCCAGGAAGCTTCTCCCCCGCCCCCAACCCCGGACCATTCTCCCCAAGCGCCCCGAGTCGCGCCCCGGAAAGCAGGTCGATCCACTGGCGAACCCAACGAGGCGGCTGCGAGCCCGTCCCCCGGCCTGTCGCGCTGCCCGAATGCGCAAGTCTCTGCCCCGCACTTCGCGAAGTCTCAGGCCTGTGTGGGTGGGTGACGGCCAGCATGGTGCGCTCTCGGTGTGGCAGGTCTCGCCAGCGAAGAATGAGGTAGCAAGTGGGATGCCGGATTGCGGATAATGGATAATTATTTATAAGATTATGCACCCAGGGCTATTACCGAATAGATGGTCACGGGTGTATCGATAGGAGCGATCAATTGGGGAATATCCCCCAGTTTTGGGTGGGGAATATCCCCCAATCTCGCCGCCGAGGGCGGTCTCAAGCATCTTCCTGTCGGGGACCGATAGTGTGCGATAACCCATGGCCACCGACATCCAGACCATCCTGAGCCTGCAAGTCCCGATCATCGTTCAGATCGGTAGACGCGATCTGCCGCTCGACGACATCGTCGCGCTCGGACCCGGGGCCATCCTGGAGCTCGACACCCCGGCCGAACACGAGCTGACCCTGCTGGTCAACAACAAGGTCATCGGCGCCGGGGTCGCGGTGAAGGTGGGTGAGAACTTCGGCCTCCAGGTCACCCACATCGACTCCCGCGCCGACCGGGTCCGAGCGATGGGAAGCTGACCCGCGAACCCATGCACGCGCCCTTCGGGCCGGGTCTATAATCGCCGGTCATGGACAATCCGCTGCTTATCTGGGCCATCCTCTGCCTTCTGGCCGCGGTGGTGCTGTTCCTGATCGAACTTCTGGTGCCCTCCGCGGGGATACTCGGTATGCTGGCCTCGCTGTGCCTGGTCGCGAGCATCGTCATGTTCTTCGGGGTGAACTGGACGCTGGGGCTGGTGATGTCCATCGTGTCGCTCGCGGCCCTTCCGTTCCTGTTCGCGCTGGCGATCCGGGTCTGGCCCAGCACGCCCCTCGCGCGACTTCTGACCCTGGGAAACCCCAACCAAAGCGCCGAGACTCTGGATGAGGACCCGACCGCCGGGGCGGTCTCGCCCAACCAGGCCGACGAACTGATCGGCGCCCAGGGCGTGGCGCTCAATGACCTTCACCCGGTGGGAAGCTGCCGCTTCGGACAGCGCAAGTACGACTGCATCGCGGAAGGATCGTTCATCGAAAAGGGCGCGCCGGTCCGAGCGGTCGGTTGGAGCGGAGCGCAGGTGAAGGTCCGGCTCAGGAGGTAGTGCTCGCGCAGCGTTTCTTCGTGACGAAACACCAAGGTTTCACCACAAAGGAATCTCTATGGTCGACGCGGCTACGTTTCGAGTTGACGCACGGCCAGATGCAGGTGACTTTGCGACCGGCGATCAGGCCGGTCTTAAGTGGGACGTGCTTCGTCGAGTCGGCGGCCATCACGCTCCGGATGTCGTGGACCTGAGTGAATGTGTGCATCTCAAGCCGTACGCCATCGCCTGCCTGTGTGCCTTGGCGGAGCTTGCGAAGTTGCAAGGTCGGGCAATCCGCCTGTTGGTTCCTCGCGTCCATGAATGCAGAACCCACCTGTCACGCCTTGGACTGTTTCGTTTCTTTGACTGCGATGAGCCCGACCAGCCGGCACGAGACACCAATCTGGTCGTTCAACGGATCGGCTGGCCGCCGGGTGATGAGGGGGAGAGGATGATTGATCTCCTCGCTCCGCGTGTTGACCTGCCCGCGGGCGTGTTCCCGCGGATCGCCGCGCACCTGGATGAGATCATCACAAACGCGCTGACTCATGCGGTGTCGCCCATCGACTGCCTCGTGGCAGGTCAGGCATTTGACGGTACGGGCAAGGTAGAGATCGCCATCCTTGACCTTGGGATCGGCATCCGCGGCCACCTGACAAGGCACCCGAAGTATGCAAGTGTCAAGACGGATCGGGAGGCCATTGATAAAGCGACCCAGGAGGGTGTCACCGGCACCTTGCCCGGCAAGCTGAACATGCGAAATCAGCCCAACAGCGGGGCCGGTCTGTGGGAACTAAGGGAGTACTGCCATCACGGCGGGGGCGAGATGACGATTCTAAGTGGCTACGATTGGCTTACTTATAGTAATTGCCAAAAGGCCATTCACGGGCGTTTGAGGCAGGAGTTCCGTGGCTGTTTGGTCAATATTCGGTTTTTTACCAAGGAGTACTTGCCCGCCAGGCAGGTCGAGCCGATAATTTAGCGTTACGGGAGATGCTGCCGTGCATGAGATTGCGATACAGGAATCTGCCCTGAGGTCGGCTGGCGACGGTCTCGAACGGGCCAAGGCGGTGTCAGCCATCCTTGACCAGGGGCTGTCGGTTCGCATCGACTTTGCCGCGGTGGAGATCATGACCCCCTCGTTCGCGAACGCATTCGTCATGACGCTGCTGGAGCGGTATCCGATTGAGCGTCTTCGAAGCGGCTGTGAGTTCTTGAACCGCTCTGAAGTGGTCATCGAGTCGATGAATCGAGCCGTGACGCGCTATCAGAACGGGATTCGTCTGTCGAGCCAGTTGGCATCCGCCTGACTCTCCCCCTCCCCCCCGCCGCCTACAATCCCTCATCATGACTCCCGAAACCCTCGACGCTCCCCCGCGCCCCGGCGCGGGCCGGGTTCTCTGC
>JBGTFI010000505.1:0-2874 GCA_041747335.1 Phycisphaeraceae bacterium
GCCTGACCGCGCCCCCGGGAGCGTCGCGCGTGCCCGCGGCGCGGGATGCACTCGATCCGTCGCGCGGCGAGGCGACCATGAAGGGTGAAATGACATCCGAGGTTTCGTCCGAGGGCAGCGCCATCGGCGCGGCGCCTTCGGTTGCATCAGGGGAAACAAGAAATGCGATGGATGCTTAGCGCCGCCGTGGCACTTGCTTCGATGATGAGCGCCGGTTGCGGTGTTCGCCATGCGCTCGTGCCCGCGGCGGTGAACCGGCTCAACGTCACTTACGTGGACCCGGACGGGAATCCCCAGTCGGCGGGGGGGTTCTCCCAGGGCATCTACCGCCTGGAGGATCGCAACCACCTGACCATCCTGCTCTACGAAGGGCAGCTGGAGAACCCCGCGCGGCTGGTGACGATCCGCATGTTGTGGAAGCCTCGCGCCGGGAGCACGCCCGTGGATCGGACCGCGACGAACGCCACGATCCACTACATCGATTTCTCCAAGGGGCCGGCCGGCATCTTTTCCGGGGCGGGGTTCATGCTGCCCAGCGACCCTCCCGCGGGATTGGGAGACCTCAAGATCCAGGTCACGCAATCGACCCTCCGCCTGGCGGATCATGCGGATGGCTACCCCACCGACCCGCATCGGGCGTCGCTGTCGGGGAGGGCGACGGTGGCGCGGGACGATGAGGGACTGATGCGGGCCATGCACCGGGTCGAGCAACGGGTGCTTGAGCGGCTGGGCTATCCGCGGCTGGTGAACGTCGAGTGTCAGTGCGTCAAGTGTCGCGTGTCGAGCCTGTAGGTCAGGTCTTGGCCTGACAGTACGCCCCCTTGTGGGACCATGTCAGGCCGAGGCCTGACCTACTGAAGCTGGTTATCCACTCCCGCTCATCGTGGAGTTCGTTGGCGGATCACGTCTCCTGGTCGCGGGTGTCGATGTCGATCTGGCTGTGGATGTGCTTGGACGATCCGGGGGTGGTGACGACCTTGTAGATGCACCACCCCAGGAAGAGGGTGACGAACCCGACCGACCCGATCATGATGATCCATCCGCCGGGGGTCATGGCTGCACCTCCGAGTTCTGCCGATCCAGCCGGTTCCACCGCCGCACCGACTGGTGGATGAGCATGAGGAAGAAGAGCGCCACCAGGACGATCAGGCCCATGCTGATCTGGGCGTCGGTGTTGTTGCGGAGCACCGTGAACTTGTTGTCCTCGTCCGTGGTGACCTGCTGATAGATCCACAGGCCGAAGATGGACAAAAGGTAGATCGGGGCAACGTACTTGATGATGAACATCACCCCCCGGGGAATCCGGATCGCCCCGCCGCGCTGGAGCTCTTCATGGCCCTTCTCGATGCCCATCACCCACCCGAACATGATGACCTGAATGGTCGCCAGGATGAAGATGCAAAGCGAGCCGACCCAGAAGTCCAGGGTGTCGAGCGCGATGGCGTTCTTGGAGAAGTAGACGACGAACCCGGTCCCGATCGCGGTGACGAACCCCAGCAGCGTGACGGAGGTTTTTCTTCCCAGGCCCAGGCCCTCTTCGATCAGAGCGATCGCCGGCTGAAGCATCGAGAGCGAACTGGTCACGGCCGCGAGAAACAGCAGGAAGAAAAACACCGCGCCCACCCACCTGCCCAGGGGCATCTCGCTGAAGACCATCGGGAGGGTCATGAAGCCCAGGCTGAAGGTTCCCCCCACGACCCCGGCGGCCCCCAGGAAGATGAACGCCGCCGGTATGGTGATCAGTCCCCCCAGCGACACCTCGCAGAACTCGGTGCCCGCCGCGGCCGTCACTGAGCTGAGCGCGATGTCGTCATCGGGCTTGAGGTAGCTCGCGTAGCAACTGATGATCCCGAAGCCCACGCTCAGGGAGAAGAAGATCTGCCCGGCCGCCTCGAGCCACATCTGCGCGTTGCCCAGGGAGACCCAGATGGATTTGCCGTCCATCCCGCCGGGGTTCCACATGTACCCCAGGCCGTTGAGCAGGTTCCTCTCCGGGTAGGCCGGATCCGGCGTGCCCAGCGTCAGGACGCGCACCAGCACGATCAGGGCGCAGACCACCAGAGCCGGCATCGCCAGGCGGCAGAACCACTCGATCCCGCGGTTGAGGCCCCGGTAGATCAGATAGAAGTTGAGCGCGAAGCAGATGATGAGGAAAAACAGGGAGGAATTGACGAACCCCCCGGTGAAGCTGAACACCTCGCCCGTCGCGTTCATCCCCACGAACTGCTGGAAGAACTCGCCGTAGGCCCCCTTGTTGCCCTGCATGTCCATCACGCCGAAGGCGAACTTCACCGCGTACGCCAGGCACCACGCCTCGATGTAGACGTAATACATGTAGATGATGACGGGGATCAGCAGCCCCAGCGTGCCCATGTAGGGCGCGATGGGGTTTTTCCACACCGCCCGGAAGATGCCGGGGATCGAGTTGTACCCCTTCGATCCGCCGTAACGCCCCATCGACCACTCCGCCCAGGCGATCGGAAGTCCCAGCAGCAGCAGGGCGATGAAGTAGGGGATCATGAACGCCCCGCCTTCATACTGCGCCGCCTTCCCGGGGAAGCGCAGGAAGTTGCCCAGCCCCACGGCGCTCCCGGTGACGGCGAGGATCACGCCCAGGCGGCTGCCCCAGCCTTCCCTCGGTTTTGTATCATTGGCCATAAGTCGCGTCCTGACCGGATCGATAGGAACTCAGGGACGTTGCGGGGCCAAGATACCCGCTGCCCGCCAAAACTCAACCACCCCGCGCCGTCACGGCGTCAGCCACCCATGAACCCACGCCTTCCCGACGCCGTCATTGAACCGGATGCCCCCGTCAAGGCGTCGGAGGCCCACCCGGGCCTCTCGGCCCAGGAGGTCGCCGCGGCCGAGGCCGCC
>JBGTFI010000506.1:0-2625 GCA_041747335.1 Phycisphaeraceae bacterium
CGATTGCGCCTTGGCGCGATCGCCTCCGCCGGGTGGTGATGATCGGCCCGGCGCACACCGTGCGGTTTTACGGGCTGGCGACGAGCAGCGCCCGCGCGTTCGCCACGCCTCTGGGGGAAGTTCCGCTGGATCCATCCGCGATCGCCCGGGCCCGCGGCGCCTGTCCGATGCTCACCGTTCAGGACAGCGCCCACGAACGAGAGCATGGTCTGGAAGTGCAGCTTCCGTTTCTCCAGCGGACGCTCAGCCGTTTCGATCTGGTGCCGATCGTGTTCGGGATGACCTGCGCCGGGGACGTCGCAAGCGTCCTGGAAGAACTCTGGGGCGGGGATGAAACGCTCATGGTCATCAGCTCGGACCTGAGCCATTACCACGACCCCCACACCGCCACGCGCATGGACACCGCCACCGCTGAGGCGATCGAAGCGCTGTTGCCTCATCAGATCGGCGAGGACCAGGCGTGCGGCCGACTGGCGATCCAGGGGCTGCTGGTTGAAGCGCAATCGCACGGCCTTTCAGCGGCGCGGTTGGACCTGCGCCACAGCGGGGAGACCGCGCCTCACCTGGGTCCGCGCGAGCAGGTCGTGGGATATGGAGCATGGACCTTTGCAGGAAACTGAGGCCACCCGGTATTCGGCCGAAGACCGCCGCACCATTCTGGTGCTGGCGAAGGATTCGGTGCATCACGGGCTGGCGTTTCGCCGCCCGCTCCCGATGCGCCCGGACGTGCTCTCACCTGCGCTTCGCGAACTGCGGGCGTGTTTTGTCACGCTCACCCTTGGCGGGGCCTTGCGCGGGTGCATCGGCCGGCTCGAGGCGACGCGAACGCTGGGTGAGGATGTGGTTGAGAATGCGTTCGCGGCCGCGTACTTCGACCGACGTTTCAATCCCGTGGGGTACCACGAACTGGACGCGCTGGAATACCACATCTCGATCCTCTCGCCGCCCGAGCCGATGTGTTTCGGTTCGCAGGAGGAGTTGATTGAGCAATTGCGGCCTGATATCGACGGGATCATCCTCGAAGAGGGTTCGTACAGCGGGACGTTCCTGCCTGCCGTCTGGCGCACGACGCCCGAGCCGCGGTCGTTTCTGGAGCACCTCAAGCGCAAGGCCGGTCTTCCGGGGGACTACTGGTCCGCGACGCTGCGGGTGTGGCGCTACACGACGGAGGTGGTGGAGTAGGCGGTCGGAATCGGGGTAGCCATTTCCGCGCCTGGGGGGTTATAATCCCCCAGCCAGATTCGAGTCGCCCGCGACGACCTTCTCCTCGCCTCGGGCGGCGCAGGGAGATCACCCGTCACCGCTGAACCGGCAGGATCAGTGCATATTCAGAGGTTGCCATGCCCCGATCAACACGCGCCTTTACCCTCATCGAGCTGCTGGTGGTGATTTCGATCATCGCGCTGCTCATCAGCCTGCTGCTCCCGGCCCTGGGGCACGCACGCTTTCGCGCCCTGGAAGCCAAGTGCCTGGCGAACATGAAGCAGCAGATCACCGCGCACGTGAACTTCGCCTCGGACAACCAGGGCCGATACGCGCCCCACACCGACTGGGACTTCAGCTACGCGCGAAACCAGTTCTCGCAGATCAGCGGTCGGAACATTTTCGATCTGATGTTGGGGGACTACTACAGCGAGTTCAGCGTGAACCTGTGCCCGGTGCTGATGGTCGAAGGCATCCCCGGAAGCGACGGGAGGGAGACCGAGAACCCCGTCACGTTCGGGAACACCGGCGGGGTGCATGGAAACTGGGCCGCGGCGGCGCGCGATCCCAAGGCGGTGGCGAGCGTGTGGGGCACGTACGCCTGGATGGGCAACTACGAACCGTTCATCCCCGGCGCCCTTCGTCCGCCGACCTACAAGGATCTCAGCTACGTCGGCACTGAAGACGCGACCAACCGCGGCGGGGGCCTGGATCGCGCCCGCGGACGGACGCGCGGGACGGACATCATCGGCAGGGAGTTCACGGACAACGGTCCGGAGATGCTCCCGCGCGGCCTGGAGGATTCGACGGCGAAGAACTTTCTGAACACGCACCGGCGGGTGCGTTCCGGCGGCGCGTTTTTCGACGACTGGCACCGCGGGGCGGGACAGGCCGCCAGCCCGACCGGTCCGTTCAACCAGACCGGGTTCGGGGACGGACACGTCGCGGCGGTTCCCCAGACCGAAACGGGCCCGCGGGTATGGATTCAGACGAATCAGTGGTTCTGGTAGTGGGGCGCCGCCGTCCCATAATTGAGAAATCCCCGCCGCCTCCAGTTCCTGCGTGGTTTAGGCCGATGACACCCGAGCAGTGCGCTTGCGCGCCGCGCCCGGCAGGACGCTGAACCGCTCGCCCACGGGCCGCGTAGCACCCCAAGCGCCGCTGCGGGATTGTCCAGACCCTCCGCCGGGGTCTACCATAGGGCTCCCCCGCGGATGACCGCAGCGCGATCGCCCGCTGTTCCCGCCATTCCTTGGAAGGAAGCACCATGAGTCAGCCACACCTGTTTTCCTCACGATCCGTCATCATCGCGCTTCTGGGGGTCGCGCTCCTGGCGTGCCCGACGCTTCCGCTGCTCGCCCAGGACCAGGCGCAACCCGCCGAGCAGCCGGCCGCCGACGCGGCGGCGCGACGCGGGCCGAA
>JBGTFI010000507.1:0-3119 GCA_041747335.1 Phycisphaeraceae bacterium
CGGGCGTCTCGCCCGCCATCGCTGCGAAGCAGCGAGCAACCTGCGAGTTCATTTCAGGCCTTCGGCCTGATGGCGGGCGAGACGCCCGCCCCACTGATTCCCTCTCTGATTCTATCCCTCAATGCCCCGTATGCCCGAAGCCGCCGTCGTCCCGTCGGGTGGCCGGGAGCTCGCTCACCTCCACCCACCGCGCCCGCGGCACGCGCTGGATCACCATCTGCGCGATCCGCATCCCGCGGGTCACCGTGAACGGCTCGGGGCCCAGGTTGATCAGCGCCACCTTCACTTCGCCGCGATAGTCCGCGTCGATCGTCCCCGGCGCGTTGGGAACCGTCACCCCGTGCTTCACCGCCAGGCCCGAGCGCGGCCGAACCTGCGCCTCATACCCCGCCGGCAGCGCCATCGCGAACCCGCACGGAATCAGCGCAATCGCCCCGCGCTCCATCACCACCGCCTGCCCCTCCGTGCAGGCCGCGTGAAGGTCCATCCCCGCCGCATGTTCCGACTGATACGCCGGCAGCGGCAACCCCTCCCCATGCGCCAGCCGCCGCACCTCCACCGCCACCACTTCCCCCGCCGCTTCCATCAACTGATCGTTCAACATGACCCCATCATACCACCCCCCACCATTTGGCATTCTCCCCCAATCTTCAATCTTCAATCGGCCAATCGGCAATCGGCAATCCCCACCTACCCCCACCTCCCCGCCAGCACCTGTTCGATCGCGTGCGCGACCCCGTCGCTGGCGTTGTCCAGGGTTACATGATTCGCCACCGCCCGCACCGGTTCGACCGCGTTGGCCATCGCGATCCCGCACGCCGCGTGGCGGATCATCGCGAGGTCGTTGATCTCATCCCCGATGGCCACGATGCGGTCCTCCGCAACCCCATGCTGCGCCGCGAGCCAACGAATGCCCCGCCACTTGTCCACGCCCGCCGCAAAAATCTCCAGGATGTAGATCGTCTCCCCCGGGTCGAAGCTCTGCACGGCCGCGAAGTAGTGCAGCAGGATCTCCTCCTCCGTGAACGCCTCGCGCAACCGCACGGTGACCTCCTCCACCCGCCGCCGGTTCGCCACCACCCCCACGCGCAGCACGTGATGGCTGAGCTCCTCCGACAGCGCCGGTTCCGCGTGAACGCGCGCTCCCTGCGACTCGAACCACCACCGCGTGTTGGCCGTCAGCTCTCCCCTGCCGGTCACGAGGTAGTCGTGGCCCGTGTGGTTGGCATCGCGGAACACCAGCACCGCCTCGGGCAGGTCACACAGCGCCTCGACCAATCGATGCACCAGACGCGGTTTGATGACCGCCACATCCAACGAGTACCCCGAATCCAGGTCCGTCACCGCCGCCCCCGTCACGAACACCCCCGCGTGCGGCTGGTGTGGACGCGGCCAGTCCTCCAGAATCTTTCGCGATTCGATCCAGGATCTGCCCGTACAGGGCGCAACGATCCACCCGGCCGCCGCCGCCTCATGCACCGCGCGCAGGTTCCGCTCACTGACGCGCCCGCGCGGGTCCAGCAGCGTCCCATCCAGATCAATCGCGAGGATTCGCTCTGCCATGAGGGTCCAACACCTGATGTCTCTACTTACCCCCCCCCGACCCGAAGAAGTCGATTGTAGTCCCGAACTCAGAGCAGCGGTGACAGCAGCGACGCCGCCCCATCGCCGACTTGTCGAATCCGAGGCCGGGTGGCCCACTGCCCCCGGTCCACCGCCTGCGATTCCTCCAGGTAGCGCGTCTGCGCGAACCGAAGGGTGCTGGTGATCTGCTCGCCGAAGAGAAGCACGTTGAGCTCGAAGTTCAGAAAGAGGCTGCGGATGTCCAGGTTCGACGACCCCAGCAGCGCGAAGCTGTCGTCCACCGTCATCGTCTTGGCGTGCAGAAGCCCCCGGCTGTGCAGGTGGATGTTCACCCCCGCTTCCAGCAGCGGATCGAAGTACGCCCGCCCGGCGGCGCTCACCAGCGGATGGTCGCTCTTGCGGGGGAGCACCAGGTCCACCCGCACCCCGCGCTCCGCGGCCATCGCCAGCCCCAGCACCGTCGCCTGATCCGGCACGAAGTACGGGCTTGTGATGACGATCCGCCTCCGGGCGGCGTTGATCGACGCCAGCAGCACGCGCAACAGGTTGTTCGAATCCTCCGTCGGTCCGGTGGGGACCACCTGCGCGGGTGTCACCCCCGTCACCGCCACCGGCGGGAAGATGTCCTCCGACCCCAGTCGCTCTTCGGTCTCAAACGCCCAGTCCTCCAGAAAAACCACCTGCAGCGCGCTGGCGACCGGACCGGTGCACCGCACCGAAAGGTCGATCCAAGGCCCGGCGCGGCGCTGGCCGTACGTCGGCTCGACGATGTTGTGGCTTCCGGTGTAGGCGATCAAACCGTCGATCACCGCCAGTTTGCGGTGGTTGCGCAGGTCCAGCCGCGCCAAGCGTCTGCGCAACGAAAACGCCGGGAGCGCCCGGACCACCTCGACGCCACCGGCCAACAGCTCCCGCGACAGCCCAGATCGCCGAAAAAAGCGGTGCGACCCCGCGTGGTCGGCGATCAGCCTGCACCTTACCCCGCGCTTGGCCGCACGCAGCAGCGCTTCGGTCACGCGCCGGCCGATCTGATCCTGCGCGAAGATGTAGTAGAGCAGGTGGACGTGCCGCACGGCGGCGTCGATGTCCCCGATCAGCCGGTTGACGAAGTCATCGTTCTCTTCCAGCAGCTCCAGGCTGTTGCCGTCAAGGATCGGCAATTCGCTGATGCGTTCGGCCTGAAGCACCACCGCCGTGAGCGCCGGGTCGATCTCCGGGCGAACGGTGAACGCCTGGTGCCCTCCCAACTGTTTGACGCGCATCGAGGCGATGAGGGCGCGGTGCAGCTTCACACGTTTGCGACCGAGGTGGCGCACCCCTACCAGCAGATAGAGTACCAGCCCGAACTCCGGCAGCAGAAAGATGATCCCCAGCCATGCCAGCGCCGTCGGCGGATCAAACCGTCTGCGCAGAATCACCGGAACCATCCCCAGGCGGATCAACCACTCGATGAGGGTGTAGGTCAGCAGCCACGACATGGCGCGCATCCGTGCGGCAGGCGGCCGCCGAGGTTCGCCCGGCCGGCGTCACGCTCC
>JBGTFI010000508.1:0-1635 GCA_041747335.1 Phycisphaeraceae bacterium
GGCGATCCGGGCGTTCGTGCGCGGGGTTCTCGATGCGGTTGCAGGGGAGGTTCCCTGTGTGAAGTTTCAGTCGGCGTGCTTCGAGCGCTACGGGCACGAGGGGGTGCGGGCGTATCACGAGCTGGTGAGCGCGGCGGGGGAGATGGGTTTACTCGTCATCGGGGATGCGAAGCGCGGGGACATCGGGATCAGCGCCGCGCATTATGCGGCGGGTTGCCTAGAGGATCTTCCGATCGAGGGTGGGGGGAAGTTGCGCGGACCGGATGCACTGACAGTGAGTCCTTACCTCGGGGATGATGCGCTTGAGCCGTTTCTTGAGGCGGCAGGGCGGACCGGGAGGGGGCTGTTCGTGCTGGTTCGCACGAGCAATCCGGGCGGCGACCGGGTGCAGAACCTGGAGCTTATGCGCGGCGGAACGGTGGCCCTGGCGGTGGCGCGGATGGTCGCGGAGGTGGGCTCATCAACACTGGGGGAACACGGGTACAGCCTGGTGGGCGCGGTGGTGGGGGCGACGAAGCCTCAGGACGCCGCGGCGCTGCGCGCGGCGATGCCCGCACAGGTGTTTCTTGTGCCGGGGTTCGGCGCGCAGGGCGGGACGGCGGACGACGTGCGGGCGTGCTTCAAGCCCGACGGGACGGGAGCGATCATCACCGCCAGCCGCTCGGTGCTGTTCGCCTATGAAAGAACCGGGGAATGCGACTGGCAAGGCGCGATCCGGCGCGCGGCGATCGAGATGAAGCGGCAGGTGCGCGACGCGCTGGGGGGGTGAGATGGCGCGAGGTGCGGAGGTTGGGTGCCATGCCCTCGTCCTCGTGGGCATGTGGCGTTCGACATATCTTGAGCATTGGACCTTCGATGTCGGCCACATGCCCACGCTTCGCGAGGGCATGGCACCCGGAAAGCCGCACTCGCATCACCCGCGACGCTTCGCCTCGGCCGCGAGTGTCTCGTACACCTCCATCGGCACGTACTGACTGCCCAGTTCGATCGCCTTGCGGCGGCCGTGGTAGTCGCTTCCGCCGCTGGTGAGCAGGTCAAGTCCCCGTGCGAGTTGCTCGAAGCGAGCGACATCGGCCGGGGTGTGGTCGCTGTGTTGCGTCTCCACGCCGTCGAGGCCGAGGGTTTTCAGCGCGCCCACGAGCCGCACCAGATCACTACCGTGAAGCCCCAGTTGAGTGGGGTGGGCAAGGATCGCCAGTCCGCCGGCGTGGTGGATGGCGTCGATGGCGTCGCGGGGGTCGAGTCGGTCGCGTCGGACGTAGGCCGCGCCGCTGCGTGAGAGATACTTCTCGAACGCCTCGCCGATGGTGCGGACGTATCGCCGCTCGACCAGGAGTTGGGCGATGTGCGGGCGACCGATGACGGCGGTCCCCTGCGCGCGGGCGAGCAGTTCAATCTCTTCGTAGGCGATGTCGAGGCCCAGAGCGTTGAGTCGCTCGATGATGGCCGGGTTGCGCTCGTTGCGTGCATCGCACATGCGCTGGTGGATGGTTTGGAGTCGCGGGTCGTCGTGGCGGATGAAGAGGCCCAGGATGTGCAGGGTTCCGCGTCGGGGGGTGTGGGGGTCGGCTGGGCTATTGCTGACCGCGCCCGGATCGGCTGAGACTTCGATGCCGGGGACGAAGTTGATTCCGA
>JBGTFI010000509.1:0-2129 GCA_041747335.1 Phycisphaeraceae bacterium
CGGCAACTGATGGTCGTTCTGAACAGGATCTACACGCGGACGGGCGATGCCGGCGACACGGCCCTGGGAAATGGCACTCGCGTGGCCAAGCACTCGCTGCGCGTCACGGCCTACGGCACGTCGGACGAGCTCAACGCCTTCGTCGGCGTGGCCCGGCTCGCGGCAGACGGCGACACCGACGCGGCCCTGGCGCGCATCCAGAACGATCTCTTCGATCTGGGCGCCGATCTCTGCCGCCCCGAGATGGAGAAGGATGCCGAGGCGGAGTACCCGCCGCTGCGCATGATCGACGCGCAGACCGACAGGCTGGAGCGCGAGATCGACGCGATGAACAGGGCGCTCGAACCGCTGCGGAGCTTCGTTCTGCCCGGGGGTACCGCGCTCTCCGCCCATCTCCATGTCTGCCGTACCGTGGCCCGCCGGGCCGAGCGCCTTGCGGTCGAACTGGCGACGCTGGAGGCGATCAACCCCTCGGCCGTGAAGTATCTCAACCGGCTGAGCGACTGGTTCTTCGTCGCCGCCCGCGTCGCGAACAACGGGGGGAAGGACGACGTGCTCTGGGTCCCGGGGGCGAACCGTTGACGTGGGATGAAAGTCGAAGAATGCCGCAAACGTGGCGTCGTTTGGCCGGGACGTGACGATTTTTCGCTGTTTCGACGTGCCCGGCTCCGATAAACCACGCGGCAACTGAACAACGTCCCGGTTCGGGGCGAGTCCAACTGACCGAGGAGAGGAACGCCGATGAAGGTTCTGGTGCCTGTGAAGCGGGTGATCGACTACAACGTGAAGGTGCGCGTGAAGGCGGACGGGAGCGGGGTCGATCTGGCCAATGTGAAGATGTCGATGAACCCGTTCGACGAGATCGCGGTGGAACAGGCGATCCGGCTGAAGGAAGCCGGGCAGGCCGACGAGGTTGTGGCCGTTTCGGTGGGCGTGGAGAAGGCCCAGGAAACGCTGCGCACCGCGCTGGCGATGGGCGCCGACCGGGCGATCCTGGTGGTGGCCTCGGACGACGTGAACACCGACATCGAACCGCTGGCGGTGGCCAAGATCCTCGCCAAGGTCGTGGAGGAGGAACAACCGGGCCTCGTGCTCTGCGGCAAGCAGGCGATCGACAACGACATGAACGCGACGGGCCAGATGCTGGCGGCCCTTCTGGGCTGGTCCCAGGCGACTTTCGCCTCCGAACTCACGATCGAGGGCGACAAGGCCAAGGTCACCCGCGAGGTCGACGGGGGCCTGCAGACCATCGAGGTCACGATGCCCACGATCGTGACGGTGGACCTGCGGCTCAACGAGCCGCGCTATGCGTCGCTCCCGAACATCATGAAGGCCAAGAAGAAACCGCTGGATCAGAAGACTGCGGCCGATTACGGCGTCGACCTCTCGCCGCGGCTCGAGGTGCTGAAGACGGCGGAGCCGCCGTCGCGGGCGGCCGGCATCAAGGTGGGCTCGGTCGACGAGCTGGTGGCGAAACTCAAGGAAGCGGGGGCGGTGTGATGGCGGTACTTCTTCTTGCGGAAGTGAATGACGGCGAGCTTGCGATGGACGCGACCGCCAAGGCGGTGACGGCGGCGAAGGAACTGGGCGAGGTCACCGTGCTCTGCGCGGGCGGCAAGGCGGCCCATGCGGGCGAGACGGCGGCGACGCTCGAGGGCGTGGCGAAGGTGCTGGTGGCGGAGGATGCCTCGCTGGGCCATAGGCTCGCGGAATCGACCGCGGCGCTGATCGTGAGCCTCGCGGGGGACTACGACCACATCTGCGCCCCGGCGACGACGGATGCGAAGAACGTGATGCCAAGGGTGGCGGCGCTGCTGGACGTGATGATCATCTCGGACGCATCCGGGGTCGTGGATGCCGACACGTTCGAGCGGCCGATCTATGCCGGCAACGCGGTGCAGACGGTGAAATCGAAGGACGCCAAGAAGGTCATCACCTTCCGCACTTCGACCTTCGACGCCGCCGGGACCGGCAATTCGGCGCCGATCGAAACCGTGTCGGCGGCGGAGAACCCCGGGCTTTCCACCTGGATCGAGGACAAGGTGGCGGCTTCCGACCGCCCGGAACTGACCTCGGCCGGCATCGTCGTCTCCGGCGGGCGCGGCATCGGGTCGGAGGAGAATTTCGAG
>JBGTFI010000510.1:0-6140 GCA_041747335.1 Phycisphaeraceae bacterium
CGACATGGGCGGCGAACCTGGCAGCCGGCGTCAAGGTCAGTAAGTTCGGAGCCGCCGCCGTCACCGGCGAGGAAATGCTCGAAGCCGCCGCCGGGGGCGATCGCGCCGAGGCCCAGACCGCCCACAAGATCATGACCGCGGGCGAGGCAGCCGCCTTGGCCGAACGCCTTCGACGCCGGGGCAGGCACATCGTCTTCACCAACGGGTGCTTCGACATCCTCCACGTCGGACACGTGCGCTATCTGCAGGCCTCACGACAGTTTGGCGATGCGCTCATCGTCGGGATCAACACCGATGCCTCGGTGCGCAAGCTCAAGGGCGAAGGCAGGCCGATCAACGCCGAACGCGACCGCGCCCAGATTCTCGCCGCCCAGGCGTGCGTGGACGCGGTCGTACTCTTCGACGAAGATACCCCCCTCGAACTCATCCGCCGCATCCGACCCGACGTGCTGACCAAAGGCAAGGACTACCGCACCAAGAAAAGCGTCGTCGGCTGGGAGACCGTCGAATCCTACGGCGGGCGCGTCGAACTGGTGGACCTGGTCAAGGGTAAGTCGACGACGAAGCTGATCGAAAAACTAGGCAAGGGAGGGGGGATATGAGAGTCCAAAGTCCAAGGTCCAAAGTCCAAGGTCCAAAGTCCAAAGCATCGTGACTGACGAACTTTTTTCGTGCATTCGACATTCGCGCATTCCCCGATTATGTCGCAACCTCTTTTCAGCCAGAGACTTAACGAATCCGCCCGCCTGTTCGAGCTGGTGGCGGGAAATGCGGCCTTGATCGAAACCCTCGAACGGGTCGCCGAGGCCACCATCGCCTGCCTCCAACGGGGAGGGCGGGTCTTCCTGTGCGGCAACGGGGGCAGCGCCTCGCAGGCGACCCACCTGGCGGGTGAGTTTATCGGACCCTTCCTCGACCACGCGCGCGCAGCGCTCGCCGCCATCCCGCTTGGGTTCGACCCGGCATCCCTCACCGCCTGCGCCAACGACTTCGGGTTCGAGTCCGCCTACGCCCGGCAGCTCGAGGCCCTTGCCAGAGCGGGGGACATCCTCTGGGCGCTGACCACCAGCGGCAACTCGCCGAACATTCTGGCCGCCATGCAGCGCGCGCGCGAACTTGGCGTGACGACCGCTTTGTTTACCAACCACGACGGCGGGCGATGCAAGGCCTTGGCGGATATGGTGTTGCACACGCCCCCCGCCCCGACGCCCCGCGTGCAGGAGCTTCACCTGGCGTTCGGGCATGGTTTGTGCGAGGTGGTGGAGCAGGCCATGGCCGCCGCCGCAGGGCGGGCGTCCGCAAGCCGATGAACAGGCCATGAGCGAGCGTCTGCCCGATTTTCTGATTATCGGAGCGATGAAGTCGGGCACGACCACGCTCTACCGCGATCTGCTCACCCACTCGCGCATTTACTTCCCGCTCAACAAAGAACCAGGCGATCTCGAGACCGACGCGGTGCTCACCCCCGGTGGCCGCGCCGCCTACGCCAAGCACTTCGAGCGGGCACGCAACGACCAACTCTGCGGTGATGCCTCCACCAGTTACGCCAAACTGCCGGACATCCCCGGCGTCCCCCAGCGAGCGGTCAAGCTTCTGCCGACGGGCTTCAAGGTGATCTACCTGGTCCGCGAACCGGTTTCGCGCACCATCAGCCAGCACTATCACGAATACACCGGCCGGCTGATGGGCGCCGACATCGACCACGCGCTGACCGAGCACCCCCGACTGATCGACTTCAGCCGATACGCCATGCAGATCGAGCCCTGGATCGAGGCGGTGGGGCACGATCGTGTGCGGATCGTCCTGTTCGAGGAGTACACCCGCGATCGGCGGGGAAAGATCACAGAATTATGTACATTCCTCGGGCTGCCCCCGGAGGCCGAGCGGGTCGAGGCGGAGAAGGTCTTTAATCGAGGCGAGGGCAAGGCGATTCCGGCGGGATTCTGGGCGCGTGTCATGACCGCGCCGTGGTATCGCAGGCTCGTTCGACCACTGCTTCCGATCGCCGCGCGGGACCGATTTCGCCAGGCGCTGCTGCCCAAGGCGCCCCCGCGTCCCGCGCCGCCTTCGCGGGCGTCCGTGCAAGCGATGGTGGAGGTGTTCCAGACCGACGAGCTTCGTTTACGCGCGATGCTGGAGCGCGAGACGCCTCTTTGGGACTGGCGGGGTGTGCTTGCCCGGTACGGCGCGGTGAACGATGATGGCGGCCGCAACACTGCATACCCGCTGGCGGATTCCACCTCGTGACGCTTCAGGACAAGATCGACAACAAGACCGCGCTGGTCGGGGTCAGCGCGCTGGGATACGTCGGGCTGCCGCTGGCGCGGGCGTTCTACGATGCCGGGTTCCGCGTGCTGGGATTCGACATCGACCCGCAGAAGATCGAACTGCTCGGGCAGGGCAGGAACTACCTCAAACACCTGGGCGAAGACTTCGTGCGCGAGATGGCACGGTCGGGCCGGTTCGAGGCGACGGCCGACTTCTCCCGCCTGGGCGAGGCCGATGCGATCCTCATCTGCGTTCCGACGCCCCTGGGCGCGCACCTGGAGCCGGACCTGAGTTTCGTCGAATCCGCGGCCGACGCCGCGGCGAAGACGCTTCGCCCCGGCCAGCTCATCGTGCTTGAATCCACGACCTACCCCGCGACGACGCGGGAGGTGGTTCAGCCGCGCCTCGACAGGACGGGGCTGGTGTGCGGGCGCGATTATTACCTGGCCTATTCGCCGGAGCGCGAAGACCCCGGCCGCAAGGATCAGAGTACGCGGACGATCCCGAAGCTGGTGGGCGGGATCGACGCGGTGAGCGGGGAACTGGCGGCGGCGCTCTATCGCCAGGCGGTTCGGGAGGTGGTCCACGTCTCGAGCGCGGAGGTGGCGGAGGCGGCGAAACTGCTGGAGAACATCTACCGCGCGGTGAACATCGCGCTGGTCAACGAGATGAAGGTGGTGCTCGAGGCGATGGGGATCGATATCTGGGAGGTGGTGGCCGCGGCCGCGAGCAAACCCTTCGGGTTCCAACCGTTCTATCCCGGCCCCGGACTGGGCGGGCACTGCATCCCCATTGATCCGTTCTACCTGACGTGGAAAGCGCGCGAGGTCGGTCAGCCGACGCGTTTCATCGAGCTGGCCGGGCAGGTCAACCACGCCATGCCCGACTATGTGGTTCAGCGCACGGCTCTGGCGCTCAACGACCGCGGCAAGGCGGTGAAGGGGGCGAAGGTGCTGGTGGTGGGGCTGGCGTACAAGCCGGATGTGGACGATGTACGCGAAAGCCCGAGCTTCGAGCTGATCGAAAAGCTCATCGCCCTGGGGGCGCAGGTCGATTACCACGACCCGCACGTCCCGGCGACGCATCGCATGCGCCGGCACGATCTCAAGATGCAGAGCGTGCCCCTCACAGCCGAGACGCTGCGCGGCTGCGACTGCGTGCTGATCGCCACGCACCACACAGCCTGCGACTGGCAGCTCATCGCCGACCACGCGGAGCTGATCGTGGACACGCGCAACGCGATGAAGGGGGTGAAGGGCGCGGAGGGGAAGGTGGTGCGGGCGTGAGGGGGGGATGGATTGCGGATTGAAGATTGAGGCGGATCAGGTCAAGAACATGAGGGCGCGGATCGCCGAATCCTACGGCTGAAACAATCTCAGTTCCCTGTTGGCGCCCGCACCATCGGTTTGAACGCGAACGCCCAGTCGCACCTGGCGATCGCCCAGCCGTGGTGCGTTGCCCACCCCCGCGGAGGCGGCGATGTTCCACGCGGTGATCGTCACCAGATAATCGCCATCGGGGAATCGCGTGGTGTCCTCGAGCGCCCAGTGGGCCGCATCGTCACCGTCGGTGTTGGTGGCGACGTAGGCGGTGTGCTTGTCCTGCGTCGAAGCGTTGAGATTGAACCGGGAGATGTCCGCCGGGCCGGGCAGCGGATAGACCGGGTTGGTCGCCACCAGATTGCCGTCTTTGGCGATCGTCGGGAGCGTGTCATAAGTCCACATGACGGTCTGGGCGACCACCGGGATCATCATCCGCCTCCCCGGCCCCTGTTCCGCATCGGGCGGCGGATCTTCATTCTCTCCCACGAAGCGATGAATCGCGTACGCGAGTTTGTAGATGCCCGCGCGCGAGGTCGCACTCTGCTTGAAGGAACTGCACGTCACCACGATGTCCACACCGCCGTGACGCTGGATGTTCATGACGCCGGCCGCCACCGCATCGCTGTCGAGCAGGCGCTCCTTCGCCTGCCCGGTCACGACCTTCTGAGAATAGAATCGAACGACCTGGATTTCCGGCGGATTGCGGTTGGCGTACTTGATCACGCGCAGCATGTTGCGGATCTTGTCGCGATCGCCGTAGACTGAATCCGGGGTGTCGTAATGGATGACGTGGAGATCAGGCTCATCGCCCGCCTCGCCGATCGAGAAGGCCCGGTTGTACCAGAAGACATCCTCCCACTGTCCGGCGGCGTTCTGTCGGATGCCGGGGAGGGACTTCTGTCGTCTTCGAAGCGCCGTCTGCTTCGGCCGGCCCTGCGCATCGCGGACCCAGATCGGATCGCCGGCGTTGACGACCCACGTCCAGGCATTGGTCGGCCTTCCGCCGTTGAGAACCACGGGGTTTACCGCCAGGTTGTTGACGTCCCTGAAGTGCAGCATGGCGAACCGGCCGATCTTCACCGGCGGCTGCCCCGCGTTGCGATTGCTCTGTTCGCCGAAGCGCACCTGACCGACATCAGGGGAATAGACCTGCGTTCCGCGCGGCGCGACGAAGTCCGTGGCGCCGTGATTGAGCCAGAACGGGCTGTCGGCCGGCGAACGAAACTCGCCCAGATTCGAGTACAACGAACGCGGGTCGTTCCGTCCCCCCACCGGAATCGGCCAGTCGAAGAACTGTGCCCCGCCTCGGGCTGCGCCGCCCCGGCAACCGAGCGTGCCCAGGCAGGCGACCGCCACCAAGAGTACCACCCACCGCGATAAGCGCGACGACTCAAGTCCAGAGGCCGATGTTGCTGTGTGAGACGCCATGATGGTGGTTCCTGATCGATGTGAGAGGATCCCCCTTGCGAACCACTCGGACATGATAACCACGGCATCACCGGAATCATCCCCCTGGAACCATGATTATTTGGAAGTTTTCGAGATTCCCCGACTCATGAGTCACACGCGGACGGCGACACCCGCTCAGTGCCTGAAGTGGCGCATCCCCGTGAGCATGAGGGTTACGCCCGATTCGTTGCAGGCGTCAATCGTGTCCTGGTCGCGTTTTGAGCCGCCCGGCTGGGCGATCGCCTTCACGCCCGCGGCGATCAGAAGGTCCGGCCCGTCCCGGAAGGGGAAGAACGCATCGGAGCCGACGTACGCGCCCTGGGCGCGGTCGCCGGCCTTATCGAGAGCGATGCGGCAGCTTGCCACGCGGTCCATCTGCCCGGCGCCGGCGCCCACGAGCATGGCGCCTCGCACGAGGCAGACGGCGTTGGACTTGAGGTGCTTGACGGCGATCGTCGCCAGCGCGAGCTGGCGCAGATCGTCTTCGGCCGGGGCGGGACCGGCGGCGTGTTGCCACTGCGCGGGGTCGATGGGCGCGAGATCCCGTTCCTGAACGAGCAGCCCGCCCGCGACGCGCTTGAAGTCCATCTCCGCGTTGTCGCGGTTGTCGGGCAAGGGCAGCTCGCCGACTTCAAGCAGGCGCACGTTCTGCCAGCGCTCGCCGAGGAGCGCGGCCGCGGACTCCTCGAACCCCGGCGCGAGGATAACTTCTAGGAACTTCTGCCCTTCGACGATTTTCTTGGCGGTGGCGAGGTCCACCGGACGGTTGAGCGCGACGATCCCGCCGAACGCGGCGAGCGGATCGCCGGCGAATGCGTTCTTGAATGCCGTCGGCAGATCACCGGCGGTCGCGTAGCCGCAGGGCGTGGCGTGTTTGACGATGCACGCGGCGGGCGCTTCAAATTCGCAGACCAAATTCCACGCGCCGTCGAGGTCGAACAAGTTGACAAACGATAGCGGAATGCCGTGCAATTGTTTGGCTTGCGCGAGTGTTCCGTCCTTTGCACCGCGCTCCCGGTAAAACGCCGCACTTTGATGCGGGTTTTCGCCGTAGCGCAAACCATAGGCTTTTTTAAACGGCAAAATCAGCGCATCCGGCAT
>JBGTFI010000511.1:0-21642 GCA_041747335.1 Phycisphaeraceae bacterium
GCGGCGAGCGCCTTGACCACGCATTTGCCCTCCTGCGAGAGCGTTACCCTCACGCGGAAGCCGCCATCCTCAGCACCTGCAACCGTACCGAGCTTTACCTCGCCCGCCCCGGCCACCGCCCGCCCACACCCGAAGACCTTACCGACTTCCTCGCCGACGTCAGCGGCCTCGACCACGCCCAGCTCGCCGCGGCGCTAATCCACCGCGAGCAGGAGCAGGCCGCTGCTCACCTTTTTCGCGTCTGCGCGGGGATCGATTCGATGGTCCTGGGCGAACCGCAGATCCTCGGCCAGGTCAAGCGCGCCTACGAACAGGCCGCCGCCGCGCAGGCCGTGGGCGTCGTCCTCCATCGCGTGTTTCAGGAAGCGATCCAGACCGCCAAACGCGTCCGCCGCGAAACCGCCATCGGCCAGGGCAACGCCTCGATCGGCTCGGCGGCCGTGCAGTTCGCCCGCCGCATCTTCGACCATTTCGACGACAAGTCCATCCTCGCCGTGGGCGCCGGCGAAATGGCCAAGCTCACCCTGCGCCACTTCCAGGAACTGCGCCCGGCGAAACTGCTCGTGACCAACCGCACCGCCGCTCGCGCCACTCAGCTTGCCGAATCCATCGGCCTGCACGACGCCGCGCGGCCGTTCGAGAACCTCGATGCATTGATCGTCCAGGCGGACATCCTCCTCACCAGCACCGGCGCAAGCGAGCCGATCCTCACCGAGGCCCGCTTCAGGCCCCTGCTCAAGCGCCGGCGCTTTCGCCCTCTCTTCATCATCGACATCGCCGTGCCCCGAGATGTCGAGACTTCCGTCGGAAGACTTGCCAACATCTACCTCTACAACATCGACGACCTCGAACAGGTCGTCGCCCAGGCCCACCAGGATCGAGCGGAACACGTCCGTGCCGCCGAGGCCATCATCCTCGACGCCGCTCATCGCTGCCTGGCCGCGGTGCAACATCAGGACATCGGCAAGGTGATCCGCGCGCTGCGTGTCCACCTGACCGAGTTGGCCGCCGCCGAAGCCCAGCGAACGCTTCGCAAGCTCGCGACCACCGCGCCCCAGGACGCCCCGCGCCTTATCGAGGAGCACTCCCACCGCCTGGTCAACAAGATTCTCCACCTGCCGCTGAGCCGGCTGGATCCCCGCAACGCCGATGCGCCCCACGCCTTCTACGCGGCCGCGCTACGCCAGCTCTTCGACCTCGATGCCGCCTGCGAAAAGCATCACGACCATCCCGAACCTACCCCCGGACCTACCCCCGAACCAGAAGAAGAACCTCCCCACCCCGTCCCCGTCAACCACACCGAGTGATCCGACAATCCCAACGGTTTCGTGCAATCGAGTCGCCGCGGCGACTGCAGGTCCCCCAATCCCCAACCCCCAATCCCTTTGCCACCCATGTTCGGAAGCCACCTCTCCATCGCCGGCGGCCTGCACCACGCCCTCACCGCCGCGCGCTCACTCGACATGGAGTGCGTCCAGATTTTCACCAAGAACCAGCGCCAGTGGAAGGCCAAGCCGCTGGCGGATGACGAGATCAAGCTCTGGAACGAGCATCGCCGCGCCACTGCGATCGACACCGTCGTCAGCCACGACAGCTACCTCATCAACCTCGCGAGTCCCGATCCCGACAATCACGCGAAATCCCTCGCGCTCTTCCGCGATGAATTGCTCCGCTGCGAAGCGCTCGATATCCCCTTGCTCGTCACCCATCCCGGCGCGCACATGAAAGAGGGCGAACAGGCCGGCATCGCGCGCATCGCCAAATCCCTCGACCGGCTTCATGCCGATCTGCCGGGGCTGAAAACCATCACCTGCCTTGAAGTCACCGCCGGTCAGGGCACGTCGCTGGGCCACCGCTTCGAGCACCTTCGCGAGATCATCGACCGCGTGCGCGAACCCGATCGCCTGGCGGTGTGCCTCGACACAGCCCACCTGTTGGCCGCCGGGTACGACCTCACGACCAGATCAGGCGCCAAGGGGGTCATCGACGAACTCGACAACCTGCTCGGCCTTCACCTGGTCAAGGCCATCCACCTCAACGATTCCAAGACACCCCGCGCCAGCCGCGTCGATCGCCATGAGCACATCGGAAAGGGCCACATTCCCCTCGAAGTGTTCGCCGTTTTCGTCAACCATCCCGCTTTCCGGGGGGTGCCCAAAATCCTCGAAACCCCCAAGGAAGACGCCCCCGACGGCAGGCCCTGGGATGCGATCAACCTCGAAACCCTGCGCGGGCTGCTGACAGCTAAACCGGGGGCACGCCGAAAAGCGGTAAGACCATAATACAAAGCGGTTTATGCGCCATGGCCTACAGATCGTCAAGTTGATTCTGAAATAGGTATTGACTCCAGGCCTCACCTTGGTCAAAATAATAATGGACGGACACGATCGGGCCGCCGTGCCCGGAAAGGAGTTGCCCGGCGAACAATCGACTCGACATGGTGAATTGCGAGGCTTCCAGGCCGAGCGAGCAACACGGTCCATCGTCTGCTATTTCTCTTTAAGATTATCCCTGTTCGCTCGGCCCTTTTTACGCGCTCATTTCCCCCCTGGCTCCCGTTTCCCGATTCCCGTCTCCCGACTCCTGCTACAAACATCTCTTGATCATGTGCCGAACCGCCGCGGGAATGTCCGTGTGCGTCACGTCGAACACCTTGTCCGCCACCGATCGGTAGACCGGGTCGCGCTCGGCCAGCACCGCCTCGATCTCCGCCAATCCGCCGCCGTGTTCGGTCAGGCTCGGCCGATCCGCCGCGCCGCGCGCATCGCCCGCGATGCGCCGGGCGAGTTCCGACGCCTCGCAATAGAGGTAAATCCGAACCGCGTCCGCCTGCTTCACGGTCTCCCGAGCGCCGTCGATCATCAGCGTCCCGCCCCCCAGGGCGATCACGTGGTTCTTGAGTGAACACGCCTGGGACGCCGCGTCCGCCTCGGCCTCGCGCCACGCCGGCTCGCCGAACTCCTCCCATATCTCCGCGATGGTCTTATCCTCGAACCGCGCACGGGTCAGGTCGTCGAGGTCCACGAAGTCCTTCCAGATCTCGTGCGCAAGCTTCCTGCCGATGCTGGTCTTGCCGCTGCCGCGATAACCGAACAGAATGACGTTGCTCATGTGCGGCGCATTGTAACGCCCGCACGAGGGGCTATCATGGCGACTGTCAAACCCCTCCTCCCATGACCGCACGAACCCCCAAGCCCTCCTCCGACCCCGACCAGGCCCGCCTCGAACGCCTGCGCGCCTGGCGCACCTTCCCCGCGCCCGACCAGTCCCTCTCGTTCCTCAAATCCCAGTTCAAGCGCGAGGTCGAAAAGCCCTACAAGCAGCTCCAGCAAATCATCGAACTCTGGCGCGGGCTGGTTCCCCCCGATCTTGAACCGCATACGCGCCTCGAGAGTCTCGTGCGCGGGGTTCTGCGCGTCGCGGTGGATTCATCGAGCCACTGCTATGAGCTTGACCGACTGCTCCGCCAGGGCCTCGAAAAGCAGCTCATCACCTCCCACAAAGGCCCCGCCCTGCGTCGCATCCGCCTCCACGTCGCCCCAGCCCCCAATCCCTAGCCCCTGACCCCCAACCCCTTCCTGCTCCCCGTGACCTCCCCCGCCACGATCGCCATCCTCACACGGGAGAACAACTCCCCGAGAGCGCGCCTCACGCGCGCCAGTCTCGCGCTGATTCGCCCGCTATACGCGGCCGCCACCTTCGCCCGCAACGCCGCCTACGATCGCGGCCTGCGAACCATCCACCGACTCGATCGCCCGGTCATCAGCGTCGGGAACATCACCACCGGGGGCACGGGCAAGACACCGATCGTCATCAGCCTCGCCCGCCGCCTGATTGAACTGGGCGCACACCCCGCCGTCCTGCTCCGTGGTTACCGCGCCGAACCGCGCGAGGGTCTGCTCTCAAGCGATGAATCGCGGGTTCTCGCCGGCGCCCTAGGAACGGAGGTTCCGGTAGAGCCGGACCCCGACCGCATCGCCGCCGCGCAGCGCGTGCTCCTGAAACACCCGCGCACCGATGTTTTTCTGCTCGACGACGGCTTCCAGCACCGACGCGCGCATCGCGACCTGGACCTCGTGCTCATCGACGCCACGCGCCCCTTCGGGTGCGCCCATCCGCTACCCGAGGGTTACCGCAAAGCCGCGCAGCTTCCGCTGGGGCTGTTGCGAGAATCGCCGAAAAACCTCCGCCGCGCCTCTGCCGTCATCATCACCCGCGCCGACCACGTCGCCGCCGACCAACTCGCCCGGCTCGATGCCTTGATCGATCGGCTCGCAGGCCGCCCGCCGATCGCCCACACCGCCCACCAGTGGACGGGCCTGCTGGATGCGGACGAATACCGCGTACCGCTGGATGCAATCAGGGATCTCCCCATCGCCGCAATCTGCGGCATCGCCAACCCCCAGCCGTTCCTCGATGCCGCCCGCGCCGCCGCCGGCCGACTAGCGATGGCGTGGCCGCTGCGCGATCATCAGCCCTTTGACCACAAGCTCCTCAATGACATCGTCGAGAAATCCCTCGCAAGCGGCGCCGCGGCGCTGCTTATGACCGAAAAAGACTGGGTCAAGTGCAAACCCCTGGCCAAGGATCCATCCTTGCCGATCTACCGTCCGGTGCTGGAGATCGCCTGGCTCACCGGTGCCCAAGAAGTGGTGGGGCTGCTCGCCGATACGCTCCATCGTTCACGCGCCTGATCCCGACTCCAGACCCCAGACACAAAAAAGAGCCCGGCCACAAGGGCCGGGCTCGGCAGGGGGAGAGGACAAGCTGGAAGATCGTCAGGCGATCAGCGATTGCCGCGGCCGCCCCCACGTGTCGTATCGGGCACGAAGTGCGGAACGTACACGCTGCGGAAGTAGTTGTAGTCCGCGATGCCGTTTCCGATCGGTTCGCCGATCTGCGAGAGCCTCATGGTGTCCGAGCCCTGGAACCGGTAGAAGATCGCGTGCCCGTCGGCGAAGCTGTGGACGTTCCCGCCGATGATCATGTTCGCCGGGAAGTCAATCCAGTTGCTCGGCGGATTGCCGCGCGCCGCCAGGTTGATGACCCACGAACCGAGGTTGTCGAACTCGTCGCGCGGATCCCACTCCTCCAGGAACACCATCGTGTTCGACGGCTTCTGAAGCTCATCCTCGCGCCGCACCGGCCTGGCCTCGGGAATCCCGAACGTCCACATCTCCGCGTCCTGACCATTCACGAAGTTGGTCAGCGAATCGCTTCGCATCGCCTGCCCGCGAGGATCGTTCGGGGTCTTGTAGACGTGGTAGTCCTCCAGATACGGCCACAGCAGACCGTCCTTGAGTGCATCAATGCGATCCTGCTCCGTGGCGCCCGGAGCCACCGCGCGCACCCAGTCGCCCGCCGCCTTGCCGTTGGTGAAAGAACCCACGAGCTTCCCCCCGCTGTCGTTGTTGTAGGCCGCCCACCCCAGGGTGAGCTGCCGCTTCTGGGCGAGGCTCTGCGTCACCTTCGCCGCCTCCCGCGCGTTGCCGAGCGCCGGCAGCAGCAAGGCGATCAGCAGTGCGATGATCGAGATCACCACCAGCAACTCGATCAGCGTGAACGCCCGGCCGATCGCTCCGGGCCGGTGGGGGGGTCGCGTGGTCTGTTTTCGGTTGGCCGTGGGGTTGGGGGTGATCGTGGTCATGGCAGGCTCCTTCCATGTAAGGGGATCATCGGATCGCAAGCTTTGATTATTCGGGCGGCAGACGCGCCGCGTGCAGATCCTGCTTGACGATCCTGGTTGTAATCCGCGGGGAGTTCCGCCTCGGGGGTGGCCACTGGGGCCGGGGGAGGCGAAAGTTGCCGTACTGCCTTGGGCGGGAATCTAACTCACACCATCCTAACAAGGTTCATTCGGAAAATCAATCACATTTTTTCCGATTTTCATCCGAAACCCCGCATCGGTCCGCCGCAAGGGTCAATCAAGGCGCAAACCACTCATTAATCCTTACTTGCGTGAAGACCAAGGGGACTGCGTCACCCTGTTAGACGCTCACGCGGGATCGAAATCCACGCAAATCACTTCAACTACGGGAAAAACGTCAAGGTGACACCGGAGGGTTCTCCGCTCGCCCGGAACCCAAGCCCCCCCACCAGCGAATTTTACATAAGACAGATTATAGGACGTTATAGCTCCCGCCGAAATGGGGGGATCAGGCGTCGTCCTCACCCACGCGATCCGCCGCAAAGACAATCACTCCGTTGACCGCGGGACCGACCTCGCGCCAGCGCCCCGACCATCAATAGCCCAAACATACCTCCCGGTTCCGGCACGACCCCGCCCGCCAAGGCCGCCTCGAACGCACCGACATCGAACGCGTTCAACACCCCGTCGCCGTTCATGTCGCCGATGAAGTGCGGATCAAGACCGGGATACCGCAGTGCGTAGTCCGCCGGGTCCGCCAGGGCCAGCTCAAAGGCGCTCACATCGAACGCGTCAAGCACCGTGTTGCCGTCCATGTCGCCCAGGACATAAAGCCCTTCGGTGATGGTCAGGAGCTGATTCGGAGTGATGTTGTACAGGGTCTGCACGAACCCGCTCGGCCAACGGATCACGATCCGGTCAACCACCGCGGACGACGGCCCCAACCCGAAGTGCGCGATGCGCTCGTTGTGGCTAAGGAAGTTGCTGCCGCCCGAAACCTCGTGGAACATGAGCCGGCCGGGCTGGTCGAGGTCCGGTGTGATCGTGATCTTCGCCCCGATCCCGTCGCGGTTGGAGAGCGTTCCCACCGTCTTGATCCGCAGCCAGTCGTTCGCGTTGCCCCCGTCATTGCGGTAGAGCACCGGCGCGCCGGCGTGATTGACGATGAAGATGTCCAGGTCGCCGTCATTGTCGTAGTCGAAGATGACGATCCCCTTGCCCTCACCGTCATCGGTGATGCCCAGCGCATCGGTCACGTCGACGAACGGCCTGCCCGGCCCATCGTTGCGCCACACGCGCGTCCGGTCGTGGTTGTACTGCGCATCCTGCGTGCCCAGCGGGAAGTCGATCCCGTTGACCATGATGAGGTCCAGGTCGCCGTCGTTGTCGTAATCGAACCACGATGTGCCCCATCCCCATCCTCCGGCGCGCACGCCCTTGGCGGTGGTCTGGTCGCTGAACGTGCGGTTGCCGTTGTTGCGATAAAGTCGATTGCCGGTCGTGCCCCAGAAGCATTCGCCGGTGGCACAGGTGTCGAACGGATCCCAGATCGAGGTGACGAACCAGTCGAGCCGGCCGTCGCCATCGTAATCCCCGATGGCCGAACCCATGCCGTTCTCTTCCTTCCCGACGCCCGCGGCGACGGTTCCGTTGGAGAACGTGCCGTTGCCGTTGTTCCACCACAGTCTGCTGGTGCCGAAGTCGGCGGCGAGAGCCAGGTCCGGCCAGCCGTCATCGTCCATGTCCGCGAAGCGCGGGGAAAACCCGAAAACACGCACGCCGGCTTGGGTCACCGCGTTGTAGGACAGCCCGGCCTCGATCGTCTTATCGAGGAAATACCCCGGCTGCGCCGCGCCCCGGTTGCGCAGCAGCCGCGCATCGGGCAAGCCGTCGGTTCCGACGCTGCCCCAGTCGGAGGTGAAGATGTCTAGATACCCGTCAAGGTCGTAGTCCCCGAACGCCACGCTCATGCCGTTTTTGGGCGTGTTAGGCGGCTGGCGATTGACCACGGCGTTTCGCGTCAGCCCCTGTTCACTGAACTTTCCGTTGCCGTTGTTGATGTAGAGGAAATACCGGTACGCATCAATCGCCGTGACGTAGAGGTCCTGGTCGCCATCGTTGTCAATGTCCGCCCAGGCGACGCCGTTGGTCGGCACCCCTTCAAGGTGAAACGCGTGGAACACCGAAGCGGTGACGTTGACGAACTGCCCCCCGACATTTCGGTACAGGATATCCGGCTCGAGCAGGCGCGTGACGTACAGGTCGATCCATCCGTCGCCGTCGTAATCCGCCGCCGCCGCCCCCCCGGTGAAAAACCGGGCTTCGCCGGCCTGTGCGGTGCCCTCGGTCACCCACTGTACGTGTTGGATTCCGACGGCCTGGGTAACGTCCGAGAACTGCACGGCGGCCTGAGCGTACATGCCCCCCAACATCGCGCAGGCAGCGCCCGCGGCGCGGAACGTGCGCGAACGTAGCCCGCCAAGAATGACGACCATCCGATCCCTCCCGTTCTATTCCGTCGAAATGCCCTTCCCCCCGGCTACCGACGAACTCGGTTCATCATACCCGCGCCCCAAGCCTGAAGCAAGGTTTCGTCACCGGGGCGCGCCCGTACTTTACCCCACTTCCTGGGCGATCAGGCCGCCGCAAGGGGGGATTCCGCCCAGTTCACGTTCGCACTTGGCCCGGCGAGTGCCAAATCCAGGACCATGCGGGCATCGGGGTCCATCCGATCACGAAACTGCTCGATCCGAGCGGCCAGCCTCCTCACGGGGAGCGCCTGGCCGAACGCCTCGTCACCGGCCAGGAGCAGCAATACCCACGCCCATCGCACAGCCCATTCCTCCCCGGAGCCCGATTCCCATTGCCGGGCAAGCCACCGGCAGGCGCCCTCCCGCGCCCCGCGAACCCGCTCCACAGACTCGGCGGGCCAAGCCCAGGGTTCCTCAAGGATCGTGCTCCACGCCCCCGCAGCGGCTGCGGTTGCCAGAAGGTCTGACTCTACCGATCCGTCTTCCACCTGCCGGGCGAGCACATCATCCAGGACGGATTGAGTTTCGGAGTCGATCTGCCGGCTGAGTTCGACCAGCCTGCGAAGCCCCAAGGCCGTCGCCGCAGCGGAGGATCCACTGAGGGCCTCGACCATCGCGGGAGGGCAGATCGGGGCGTCGTTGGCTGCCAGAGCGCGGAGCAGGGCCTGGGAACGTCCCTGCTGGATGTGACGGAGAATGGATCGGGGTGTGAGCATGGTGTATCTCCGGATTGGCCCGGTGCTGCCCGGACCATACCTATCATATCCCAAACATTCATTCGGTCAACCCCAAAGTCTGGAAAATGTTTGGTATTTGGGGCGGGTTCGGATGGCGGATGGGCGCTCCGCCGCGGCGTGTCCCCCCGGGAAGCAGGCCCCCCCGGAAACAACCCCCCCGGCGGGCTCGGTTGTGTCGTGCGTCCCACTTCTGCAGGCAGTCTATCGCCGCGGCGCAGGCGTCAGTGCCAGCATCATGGCACTGCTGCATGAGGATTGGCTACCATGCGGGTCATGTCGGCCGCGCCCCGGCAGGTGATGGAGTGATTCCGATGGCCTTCTCCGCACGCATCCAGCGGGTGATCGATCAGGTGGATCGGCTGCGGGACGAGGTGGATGACCACTGGCAGATCCCCCGCGACGAGGCCGAGCTGCTCGCGCAACTGGTGCGTATCGGCGGGTGTGAATCGCTTTGCGAGATCGGCGCGAGCTACGGTTTCAGCGCGCTCCACTTGGCGGCCGTACTCGCCGAGCGCGGGAACGGGCGGCTTGACACATTTGATATCGATCCCAGGAAGGTGGCCGCGACGCGCCGCCATCTTGCGGAAGCCGGCCTGGAGGGCTTTGTGGCGGTACACCAGGGGGATGCACGGGAGCAGTTGCGGACGCTGCGACCGCCCCGGCCGTTCGATTTCGTCTTTATTGATGCGGTGAAAGAGCAGTCGTTTGAGTATTTCGAAGCCCTGCGCCCGCTGCTTGCGCCACGGGTTCTGATCGTGACCGACAACACGACGACGCACGCCGCCGAGCTGGGTGCGTTCGTTGCGCACCTGCGCGGGTGGGAAGGTACGACAAGCGTGCAGGTGGCTGTCGGCAACGGGTTTGAGTTGACGTACCGAAACGGATGATGAAATGATGTAGAACACGCGGTCAGACGGGGCAAGAAAAAGCCCCCGCTCCAGGGCTCCGAACCTGTGAGCGGAGGCGCGCCACGGCTGAAAACTGCGTGAGAGGTCAGGCTCAGCCGACCCGACCACCAGTATGGTATCGGCGATTCGAAGGGACTGTCAACGAAGGGGAGCCTCATTTGGCATATTACTATAAGCATATATCATTTTTATACTTGCGCACGTTCAATCCCTTGGCCACTCGCAATCCTGCCTCTAAGTCGTCCTGGGTGTGCGGGTTGCGCAAGTCAGATGCAAAAGCATCATTGAACGATACTTATAAATCGGAGAGGAAATTTCATGCCTGACCGGCTCCAGGCCGAGCGTCCTGTGGTGCGCGTGGGGATCGGGATTGTCTTCGAACCCTCACCGGAAGGATGGCTGGTGCTCATCACCAGGCGGTTATCCGATGCAGTTCTGGGCGGACTTTGGGAGCTCCCCGGAGGGAATATGCTTGATGCGGAGACGCCCGCGCAGTGCGTCGTGCGCGAGCTCCTGGAGGAAGTCGCGCTGGTGGTCGAACCGCTGCGCGCGCTTTCGACCGTTGAACACCTTTACGACCATGCGCGCGTCGAACTGCACCCCTGGGTGTGCGCGCGCCGGGGCGGACAGGCGGAAAACCGCCAGGTCGCGGAGCATCGCTGGGTGCGCCCGGACGAACTCCCTTCGTACGCCCTTCCGCCCGCGAACAAACCGTTATTGACAGAAATTGACAGGTTATTCAGATCCGGCGATCCGCTCGGGCATCAGTGTTCTACCGTCGCGCCGCGCGAATGAAGGCGCCGCAGAACCTCCTGGGCGGTATCACGAACCATCGCCTGAGCGGCTGGATCCTTCGCCAGCCGCTCGACCTCGGCGCGGAGCGCGGGGTGATTGCCGCGTTCGAGCGCATTGCCCGCAGCGATCAGGGCGTTGCGCAGCAGCATGTCCAGCTTGATGCGCTTGAGCGCTGAACGCTTGAACGCGCGGCGGCGGTCCTCTTCCGTCCAACCAAGCAGCGAGAGCAGATCGATGCCCGGCGCCGGCGGACGCGGGGTGTACTCGGAAAGAAATGCAGAGCCAGGCAAGTCTCCACCCTTCCGGGGGCGGGGGCGGGGGCGGTTGTGGGGGCAGACCTCCTGGCAGACGTCGCAGCCGGCGATCCAGTCGCCCATCCCTTCGTGAAGGTCCGGGGCGATCGCGGAGCGGTGTTCGAGCGTGAGGTAGCTGATACAGCGAGCGGCGTCGATTTCATAGGGAGTGATGCAGTGGGTCGGGCAGGCGTCGATGCAGCGGGTGCAGGCGCCGCAATGGTCGGTCGGGGGGACGAGGTCACCCCTATATTCGGCCGCCTCGGACGTTTCGATGTCGAGCGTGGTGACGATCTCCCCCAACAGGAAGTAGGAGCCGAGGCCGGGATGGATCAGAAGCGTGTGCTTGCCGACCCAACCCAGGCCCGCTCGGGCCGCGTGCTCGCGCTCGAGGATGGGCGCGGTATCGACGGCGGCCTTGAACGCTTCGTCAGGGAACCGGGCGCGCAAGGCGTCGGCAAGCTGGAACAGCCGCTTCTTGATGACCTTATGGTAATCGTCGCCCCAGGTGTACCGGGCAATTCGCCCAAGCGGACCTCCCAGTGCCTCCACCCCCCCTACCGCTTCCTCGGGCATCGTCTGGGGATGGATGTCCGCCACGCAGAGGATGGATTTCGCGCCCGGAAGCAGCGCGCGGGGATCGAGGCGCTGCTCGACATGCTCGGCCAGGTAGCGCATCTCGCCATGTCTGTCGGCGGCCAGCCAGGAACGGACATGCTCCGCGTGGGCTGACGGATCAGCCGGAGCGACGCCCACCAGCGCGAACCCCAGAGGCTTAGCCAGCGCGAGAAGCTCGCCAAGGGTCAGATCGGGAGGGTTGGAGGATAAAGAGTCCAAAGTCCAAAGTCCAAAGCCGAGTTCTTTCCCCCCATCTTCAAGCTTCAGTCTCCCTACTGCAATCCCCTCCCGGTGGCGTGGCTTGGCGGCGCGGCTACAATGGCGACCCCCTATGCCCTACGACCTCAAACCCTTTGATGTCGATGTCGAGACGACCCCCTACCTCTCCGCAGGGGAGCAGGACAACGGGCAGAGCGACCGTTGGGTACTCAATTTCGGCCCGCAGCATCCGGCGACGCACACGACGCTGCGGATCGTGCTGCAACTCGATGGGGAGCGGGTCGTCCGGGCGGTGCCGCACATCGGGTACCTGCACTCGGGCTTCGAGAAGCTGGCGGAGCACCACGACTACAACCAGTACGTCTGCACCGTCAGCCGGATGAATTACGTCTCACCGATCGCCAACGACATCGCCTGGCATCACGCGGTCGAGATCCTCTTCGGGATCGACATCACCCCCCGCTGCAAGGCGCTGCGGACGATCATGGCGGAGCTGGCGCGGATTCAGGACCACCTGCTCTCGATCGGGGCCGCGGCTTTGGACCTGGGGGCGTTCACGGCGTTCATCTACGGGTTCAACGAGCGCGAGCGGATTTACGACATCGTCGAGTACATCTCCGGGCAGCGCTTCCACCCGGACTGGACGCGCGTCGGCGGCGTGATGCACGACCTGCCGGATGAGAAGCAGTTCCAGAAGATGGTCAAACGATTCATCCACGAGCAGCTTCCTCCGGCCATGGAGGACATCGACGGATTGCTCACAAAAAACCGCATCTTCCGCGACCGGACGGAAGAGATCGGCGTGATCGATCACGACGACGCGATCGCCTGGTCGCTCTCGGGACCGGTGGCGAGGGCCAGCGGCGTGCAGCGCGACCTGCGCAAGGATGAACCCTACCTCTGCTACGCCGACAACTGGGATGCGCAAGGGTCCGCAGCCGTGAGGTTCAAAGTGCCGGTCTCGAAGCGGTGCGATGTGCTGGCGCGGTATCTGGTGCGGCTGGAGGAGGTGAAGCAGTCGGTCGGGATCGTCGAGCAGCTCATCGATGACCTTCCGGGGGGGCCGGTGAACGCCTATGACGATGCGAAGCTCAACCTGCCGGACAAGGCTTCGGTGTACGGCTCGATCGAGGGGCTGATCCAGCACTTCGAGATCGTCATGGATAACCGCGGGTGGAAGGCGCCGGTGGCCGAGGCGTACGGGGCGAACGAGACGGCCAACGGGGAGCTTGGTTACTTCATCGTCAGCGATGGCGGCCCCCGTGCGTGGCGGGCCAAGACGCGCCCGCCGAGCTTCATCAATTATCAGGTGTTCGGCAAGCTGATGGAGGGCCACCTGCTGGCGGACATTCCCGCGGTGCTGGGCAGCCTGAACATCATCGCCGCGGAACTGGACCGTTAGGCAGGGTTTGGGGTGTAGGGTGTAGGGTGTAGACAAGGCAGCCGCAACGATTCCCCGACCCAAGACTCCAGACTCAAGACTTCATACCCGAGACCCCCCATGGCATGGATCGTGAAAAACTCGGCCGGGGCGACCATTGATCGGCGCGAGGAGGCGTACCTCAATGAAGCGATGAAGAAGCGCCTGGAGAAAGAGGTGCTCTGGCGCTATCCCACGCGGCAGGCCGCGACTTTGCCGGTGCTGCACGAGATTCAGCACGAGTACAACTGGATTCCCCCGCAGGCGATCGAGGAGACGGCCGCGTTCCTGGGCCTGAGCCCCGCGCAGGTGATGGATACGGCCAGCTTCTATGACGACTTTTTCCTACAGCCCAAGGGCAGGCACCTGATCATGGTCTGCCAGTCGCTCAGTTGCGAGATCATGGGCCACGGCCGGTTGCTCGACGCGCTCAGAGAGAAGCTGGACATCGAGCCGGGCGACACGACCAGAGACGGCAAGTTCACGCTGCGGGTGGCCGAATGCCTGGGTTCATGCGGCACGGCCCCGTGCGCGCTCTTCAACGAAACCCTCCACGAAAACCTCACCCTCGACAACCTCGACGAAATCCTCAACAGCCTCGAATAAACTCCGCCTTCCCGACTCAAGACCCAAGACTCCAGACCCTAGACCCACTCATGCCCTGGTTCCAACAACTCTGCCGCAACATGGGCCTGATGATCCACCACACCATCAAGCCGGTGAAGAAGTCCGAGCGGCAGGTGCTCAAGAAGACGGTCGAAGAGGAGCAGGTGGACGAACGGATCACCCTGCGACGGACGACGATCGAGGAGGTGGAGATCCGGGGGGAAGGGACGGGTGGGCGAAGGGACGAAGGAACGGAGAAAAGGATGAATGACGAATGACGAAATCCGAATGACGAAATGGATCCCAGAGACGGAGTTATCCGCTCCACCCCCCTGCTCCCCTTTCGTCATTCGTCCTTGGGATTTCGTCATTTCCGATCTCCCCGCACGGGTAAAGATTCAAAGAAGCCATACCTATGCCCCTCGAAGAACCCATTCTCTGCAAGCGCATCCCCACCCACCCCTGGGGAGACCCGGTAGACCGGAAGTACGTCGATTACGACCGGTACGTCGCCACCGGCGGGTACGCCGCGATGGACAAGGCGATCGCCATGCCCCCGGCCGAGGTCATCGACGTGGTGAAGGCGGCTGAGCTTCGCGGCCGGGGCGGGGCGGGATTCCCCGCGGGGATGAAGTGGAGCTTCCTGCCCCCGGATGACGGCGGGCGGCGGTACCTGGCGGTCAACGCCGATGAGTCCGAGCCGGGGACGTTCAAGGACCGGCTGCTGATCGACTTCGATCCGCACCTGCTGCTCGAAGGCTGCGCCATCTGCATGCACGCCTGCCGGCTGGATACCGCGTACATCTACATCCGCGGCGAATACCACGCCCAGGCGAAAGCCCTCCAGCGCGCGGTGGATGAGGCGTATGCCCACGGTGTGTTCGGTGAGGGATCGAAGCTAGGGCAGATCAACGGCCGCTGGCCGGAGTGTCACATCCACCGCGGCGCGGGGGCGTACATCTGCGGCGAGGAGACCGGCCTGCTCGAATCGTTGGAAGGCAAGCGCGGTTGGCCGCGCATCAAACCCCCCTTCCCGGCGGTGGCGGGCGCGTTCGGTCGGCCGACGATCATCAACAACGTCGAAACGCTGGCGATGGTCGGGCCGATCCTCGATCGCGGGCCGGAGTGGTTCAAGTCGATGGGCAAAGGCCGGCCCGACGGAACACCGCCGCAGGTTCCCGCGAGCTTCGGGCCCAAGCTGTACGGTGTCTCGGGGCACGTCAATCGTCCGGGCGTCTATGAGGATGAACTGGGCGTGAAGCTCTCGTATGTGATCGAGGAACTGTGCCAAGGAATGCGCGGCGGAAAGAGATTCAAGGGGGCGATTCCGGGGGGTATCTCGATGGGTGTGCTGGGGCCGGATGAATACCACGCGGAGCTTGACTTCGACATCGGCAAGAAGCACAACTGCCTGGGGCTGGGCACGGCCGGGGTGATCGTCTTCGATGAGGACACGGACATGGTGGCAGTGGCGCGGAACATCGCGCGGTTCTTCTCGCGCGAGAGCTGCGGCCAGTGTACGCCCTGCCGCGAGGGGACGAGCTGGATGTACAAGATCCTCTGCCGGATCGAGGAAGGCGGCGGCCGCTCGCGCGACCTGGACATGCTGCTGGAGCTCGCCGGTTCGATGGGCGCGATGCCGGGGACGACGATCTGCGGCCTGGCGGACGGGGCGAACTGGGCGGTGCGCACGATCGTGAACAAGTTCCGCGAAGAGTTCGAGTCGCGGGTGACGCGGGAGAAGTATGTGGCGCTGCCGGTGATGGGTTGAGCGGGAGGATTGAGGAAGTTGTGTCCAGTGGGGCGGGCGTCCCGCCCGCCTTCACGGTGGAGCCGCAGTCGCCGACTACCTGTCATCCGATTCTCAGGCCTTCGGCCTGATGGCGGGCGTCTCGCCCGCCCCACTGATGATTTTTCTTCAGGTGATGGATCGTCTCGGCGGCCCATCCGTTAGAATCGTCCGGATGCGATATCAGCTGGTTTCCTTCATCGTACTGGCCGCTGTTTCCCTGGCATTTCATCCCCTTCGCGCCGCGGAGCGGGCGCCCAACTTCGTGGTGATCTTCTGCGATGATCTGGGGTACGGGGATCTGGGTGTGTTCGGCCATCCGACGATCCGCACGCCAAATCTGGACAGTATGGCGCAAGAGGGTGTGAAGCTGACGCAGTTTTACGTCGCGGCGAGCGTCTGCACGCCCAGCCGCGCGGGGCTGCTGACGGGTCGTCTGCCGGTGCGCACGGGGATGTGTGATGATCGGCGGCGGGTGCTGTTTCCCGACTCATCGGGCGGGCTGCCTCAGAGTGAGATCACCCTCGCCGAGGCGCTCAAGGAGCGAGGGTATTCGACGGCGTGCGTGGGCAAGTGGCATCTGGGGCATCTGCCTGAGCACCTGCCGACGCGACACGGGTTTGATGAATACTTCGGCCTGCCTTATTCGAACGACATGGACCGCCAGCCGGACTCGCCCCGCGCGAGGGCGTCGTTCGATGATCCGCGCAGTGAATACTGGTATGTGCCTCTGATCCAGGGCGAAAAAGTGATCGAACGGCCGGCGGATCAGAACACGCTGACGCGGCGGTGTACGGAATACGCGGTGTCGTTCATCCAACGTCACCGCGAGCGGCCGTTCTTTCTGTATCTGTCGCACATTATGCCCCACGTGCCGCTGTTTCGGTCGCCCGAGTTCGCCGATCGCAGCGCGCGGGGTTTGTACGGCGATGTGATCGAGGAGATCGACTGGTCGGTGGGTCGGGTGCTCGAGGCGCTGCGGGAGAACGGGATCGACGAGCATACGCTGGTGATTTTCACGAGCGACAACGGCCCCTGGCTGGTGTTTGATGAGCAGGGAGGTTCGGCCGGTCTGCTGCGCGAGGGCAAGGGATCAACGTGGGAAGGGGGGATGCGTGTTCCGACGATCGCGCGCTGGCCGGGGCGGATCGAGGCCGGGCGGGTCGAGCTCGGCCTGGGCGCGACGCTGGACCTGCTGCCGACGTTCGTCTCCCTGGCGGGCGGGACCTTGCCCGACGATGTCGTGCTCGATGGCGTGGACCTGACGGACATGCTCCTTCGCGGGGGGCCGAGCCCCCGCGAGTCGGTCTTTTACTACCGGGGCACGCGGCTGTTCGCCGTGCGTCATGGCAATTACAAGGCCCACTTCATCACGCAGAGCGCCTATCGCAGCCAGGGGCCCGTGGAGCACGATCCGCCACAGCTTTTTCATCTCGAACACGACCCTTCGGAGACGCAGGATGTGGCGGCGGCGCATCCGGAGGTGCTGAAGGAGATCGAGCGGGTGGTGGCGGAACACACTGCCGGGCTGACGGCGGCGCCTTCGCAGTTGACCGGGCGGATCGGTCAGTCTGACGAGGGGCGCTGACGCGGTGGAGGGGCGGGCGATGATGGTGATGTGACCGGGAGGATCGAGGTAGGTGTGATCAGTGGGGGCGGGCGTCCCGCCCGCCTTTGCGGCGGAGCTGCAGTCGCCGACTACCTGTCATCCGATTCTCAGGCCTTCGGCCTGATGGCGGGCGGGACACCCGCCCCACTGTTCCCGTGGCGGGAGCTATTGGCCGCTCGTCGCGCACCATGTGAGCAACCCTGTCCATTCCCGTCTTTGCAGATCAATCAATCCCTCGTCCGCGCGGCCGGCGCAGTGGGCGGCTTCGACCTGGTCGATCAGCGCGTGCGGATCGTAATCCGCGTCGATTGACAGCATCGCCGGGTGGTTTCCCACGCGGCGGAACCAGTAGTGGCCGTTGGAAAAGTCCCCCTCGCGGCGGTGCATGATGCCGTGCCAGAAGGAGCCGGTGGCGTCGGCCCCCGGAAGATTCTGGCTGATGGTGTGCGAGCGGTCGAGCTGGTCGATGTAGAGCCACAGCCCGGCGGCCAAAGCGCTTTGCTCGCCGATGGCGGGGTCGCGGGTGATGGATTCGACGGTGCTGATGAGCGAATCGTCGGGTTTCGTGACGACGAGTTGCGTCATGGCCTGATGGAGCGGGAGCGCTTCGAGGAGCGGCGCGATGGCGCGGACGATGGGGGCGGGGAGGTTGGCAAGTAAGGGGTTGGGCATGGGACGAAGCGTTGTCGCTTTCATTACGTGTGCCCCATGCCCACGCTGCGCGAGGGCATGGCACCCGGCGCGCGGCTCGCTTTATTCCTCTCCGCGGTATTCGACCGTGTAGTTGGGGCTTTCCTTGGTGATGGTGATGTCGTGGGGGTGGGATTCGGCCAGGCTCGCGCCGCTGATGCGGCAGAAGCGGGCATCGCGGCGCAGCGCGGCGATGTCTGGGGTGCCGCAGTAGCCCATGCCGGCTTTCAGCCCGCCGACGAGCTGGTAGACGAAGTCGGAGACCGGCCCGCGATAGGGCACGCGACCTTCGACGCCTTCGGGCACGAGCTTTTTCTTGTCGGTTTCCGAACGCTGGCCGTAGCGGTCGGCCGAGCCGCGGACCATCGCGCCCTCGGAACCCATGCCGCGGTAGACCTTGTAGCGCCTGCCCATGTGGATGACCAGGTCGCCGGGGGATTCGTCGAGGCCCGCGAAGAGTGAGCCGAGCATCACGGCCGAGGCGCCGGCGGCGATGGCCTTGGTGATGTCGCCGCTGTTGCGGATGCCGCCGTCGGCGATGATGGGGATCTCCGCGGGGTCGGCGGCCTGGCAGGCATCCATGATGGCGGTGATCTGCGGGACGCCGACGCCGGTGACGACGCGCGTGGTGCAAATCGACCCCGGCCCGATGCCGACCTTGATCGCATCGGCGCCGGCGGCGATCAGGTCGCGCGCCCCCTCGGCGGTGGCGACGTTACCGGCGATGATGTCGATGTCGAACTCGGCCTTGACTTTCCTGACGGTCTCGATGACGTTTCGGCTGTGGCCGTGCGCGGAATCGACGACGAGCAGGTCCACATCGGCTTCGATCAGGGCGGCGACGCGGTCAAATTGATGGACGCCCACGGCCGCGCCCACGCGCAGTCGGCCGCGCTGGTCGCGGCAGGCGTGGGGGAACTGCTTGAGCTTGTCGATGTCGCGCATGGTGATCAGGCCGGTGAGCTTCATCCGCGCATCGACCAGCAGCAGTTTTTCGACCTTCGCCTGGTTGAGGATGGCCTCGGCCTGCTTGAGGGTGGTGTCGGGCGAGGCGGTGACGAGGCGTTCGCGGGTCATGACCTGGCGGATGGGCTGATGCTCATCGGGAAGGAACTTCATGTCCCGGCGGGTGAGGATGCCCACGACCTGGCCGTCGCTCTCGCCCGAGTCTGTGATGGGGATGCCCGAGACGTTGTGCTGGCGCATCATGGCGCGAGCGGCGGAGATGGGCGCGTCCGGGCCGAGGGTGACGGGGTCGTTGATGACGCCGTTGGCCGATCGCTTAACCTTGGTGACCTCCCGGACCTGCTCGTCGACGGAGAGGTTCTTGTGGATGACGCCCAACCCCCCTTCCGCCGCCAGGGCGATGGCGAGTTGGGACTCGGTGACGGTGTCCATCGGGGCCGAGAGGAGCGGGATGTTGAGGTTGATCCGTCGGGTGAGGCGCGTGGCGACGCTGGCCTCGGCGGGGACAAAGTCGCTGCGGCGGGGCAGGAGCAGCACGTCATCGAAGGTGATGCCCTCGGAAACGACCTTTTCCGGACCGGCCGTAGGGGGACTTTCGAGAATCTTTCGGGCGATGGTGGCTTCCATGTAACATGGTTACCGGAGAGGGGCTGATCCGTCAAGGTCGGCGGGCGCGAGCGGCGGTGCGGAGTGGCAAGGATTGCCGAGAATCCAGAAATTGATGGTGAAAATGCCATAAAAAGATTGCAAAAGGGGGCTTGCAATGTCCCTGAAACCCGGTAGAATCCCTGATGTCAACTCGCCCAGCCGGTCGTGACGGGGGGTCGATCGGAGCAACGCAGGAAAACTCCAGGGAGAGAAAGAGCCTGTTGGGGTGTCGTCTTGCACACGTTCGCGAACAAAGGATAGCCAAATCCTGATGGATGGCGGAGGGTTGAGTAGGATCGAGTGCATTTTCTCACCGGATCGGTGTAAGTGGTCCGAAAAAGGGAGGTAGTACGGGAAAGGCTGATTGCCGGGGCCTCAGGAGGTTTTGTTATCCTCCGGGGGGTGATGAGGGGTGAGGGACGGTGTCGGACAACCGCGCGTCGCGGCGGCATCGGCCGACGGGTTCGAAAAGGAGGATGACGCTCGTAAAGGCGTGCGTCAGACCTGATGGGTGAAGGGAATCTTGGTTTCCGGGGCGTGCAGGGCATGGCGGCGATCATTTCCAAAGTCCCGCCGCCAGGCCGAAGGCAACTGAACCATCACCACCCAGGGATCAGGCATGTCCACACTTCAACTGACTCGACAGGAAACCCTCGACTCAAGCGTGGCGCGTACCCGGCGCGGCCCGCGCCGGGATCTTTGCGGCGTCGCCCGCGAGGCGGGGGATGGTTGGATGCGCGTCGCCAAGGGGCCTGAGGAGATCCTGACCGCCTGGCAGATCGTGTATCACGTCTACCTGCACAGCGGGTTGATTCTGGCCAATCCATTCTGCGTCCACACCATGCCGCAGGTGGTGAGCAACCGCTCGGCGGTGTTCCTCAGCGGGAGCGGGGACGAGATCGAATCGACTCTGACGGGCGTATTGGATGGAGGTCAGGGCCTGCCCGTGGACGCGGTGTATCACAAGGAGCTTAATGCTCTGCGACGTGAGGGCAGACGGCTGATGGAGTGCGGATTGTTCGCGCACCGCTGGCAGGTTCAGCCGGTGGGCGAGCGGGCGGCGCGGGAGGGACAGGAGGAGGTCTCGGCATCGCAGCAGCTTCGGCGGATCAGCCAGTCGCTCACGGGGCTGATGCGGCTGTGCTTCTACTTCGGGTTGACGCACGGGGTGACGGACTTCATCATCGGCGTTCACCCCCGGCACGCGGCGTTCTATCGACGGGCGTTCGGTTTCAGGCAGGAAGGTCCTGAGCGGTCCTATGAGACGGTGAACAACCGTCCTGTCGTATTGCTCCGCGGCGACCTGCGCGAGCAGATCAAGCAGAATCCGATGCCGGCCGCCCTGTCCCACTGCCTGGAGAATCCGGTGGACACCTCGGATTTCGCCTCGCGCTTCCGTTTCGCGTCGACACACCCCAATCCCGCGTTGCTTCCGGTGGACATGTTCCTGCGATACAAGTATTCGCGGTGGAACTGGCGCGGGAAGGAACAGCGGAAGGTCGTCTGACGGGGTCGAAACATCCCCGCATCCCCCCTGCTTCGCCTCTTCGCATCGTCACTGCTAACCTGATGGATGGGCAGTGCGTCCATCAGGCGAACGGCGTGGCATGAACAGGCAACAAGGGGTCAACCTACAGGTCGGAGCGTTATGGAAAGCTGCGGCGGTCGCTCATGTTTGCCTCTGCGGCGCGGCGGCGGCCTGGGTTGGCGTTGAGACGGCACAAACCAAGCCCGGTGCGGGCGCTGGGTGGCTTGTGTTCTGGGTGGTCTGCGCCGCGGTGACCCTACTGGGACCGTGGCGGCCGATCGCGGGCATCGCCGGGTATGTCCTGGCTGCGTACGGAACCCCGCGTTACGGCCAGGCGTACGCCGTGCTCATGCAGACCGGGTCGCTGAACGTCATTGCCCTGTGCATGCTCACCGGTTGCGGGATGCACATGCTGCGTCACCGAGGGAGTTCATCGGAGGGGCGATGGCACCTCGTGGTGATGCTCGCATTCGTGACGTGGCTGGCGGTTTGCGCCGCCGCCGCATCGTGGCGCGGCAGTGACTGGGCGCCGCATCCGAACCATCATCCTCTCCTGTTCTTTCAGGGTCTGGTGGTGTACCTCGCGGCGGCGTGGGTGTTGCGCGGACCAGAGCGCTTCGCGACGCTGGCCGCGGCGC
>JBGTFI010000512.1:0-2077 GCA_041747335.1 Phycisphaeraceae bacterium
CTCCTCGCGCCTTGGCCGCCGGGCGCCTCGACCGCCATAGTTGGCGGAGTTATTCTTGCGCGGGCCCTAACCGGCTGCCATCAGGCCAGCTGCGAGAGACCGGATAGCGGTCACGCTCGCGGCGTTCGGATCGAAATCGAGCGGCGGCTGCCCCGCCCGTTCGGCATCGGCCAGTCCCAGGTCGTAGGGAATCTCGCCCACGATCTTCATCTTATGGGCGGCGCAGAACTCCGAGACCGCCTCGTGGTCGGCGACATTGCGTACCTTGTTGAGAATCGCGCTGACCTCCGCGACGCCGAGTTCCGCGGCCAGATCCGACACGCGCCGGGCGGTCTCCATCGATCGGTAGTAGGGCTCGACCACCGCGAGAAACCGAGACACGTGCTTGCCGGTGCCTCGCGACAGATGTTCGAGGCCGGCTTCCATGTCGACGACGATATCGAACTTATCGGGCGCCTTGGCGACCAGTTCCCCGAGAAAGCCACGGACCGTGGCATGGGCTCCGCACATTCAACCAGCGCCGCCGTGTCCCACGGCGCCCATCACAACCAGCCGAACGCCGTCCGGCGCGCGCGTCCCGTACTCCTCGAGCACGTCCACCGGGTCGCGCAGGAAGGTCGACGCGATCGATCCGTCCGGCTGGGTTTCCCGCTTCAGCAACGAGCGCGGAAGCGCGACGATGTGCCGGACACGCTCGGGCTGCAACCCCAGCGTGGTCGCCAGGTTCGGATTGGTGTCGGCGTCGACGGCAACGACCTGCCGGCCGGCCTGCGCCAGCAGTCGCGCCAGCGTCCCCGCAATGGTGGTTTTCCCGCTTCCGCCTTTACCGGCAATGGCTATGCGCATGTGACCTACAATTCGTTGATGCCCGGGGCTACGCCGCCGGCGGTCGAGATCCCTCCGTGCGGCTGCGGCAACCCCCGCACCGCGTTGCCGTGGACGTGCTATTGCTCCGTCGAGGATCTGATGAAGGTGATCCGCCGGCGGTATTCGCTCGCGCTGATGAACGCCATTCACGTCCACCAGCCGGCGCGGTTCCGTGATCTCTCGGCGATGCTACCCCAAGCCAGCTCCTCGACGCTCACCGAAACGCTGAGCGCCCTCGAGGCCGCGCACCTCGTCAGCCATGTCACGGCCGAGGCTACACCCACGAGCACCTACACCTTGACCCCCAGCGGCGAGAAACTGCTGAGTCGACTGCGGCGCCTGCTGGACGATATCCAACAGTAGCGCTTCGGTTCACCGAAGGAGTCTTGTCTCCCGGCCGATTCCTCCATATAGTCGCCCAATGATGGCAGGTCCGGCTCGAGCCGGACTCCACGAACGATGGCGCAAAGGGCTGCGATCGCCGTGACGGGGCTGGTTCAAGGGGTCGGGTTTCGCCCCTTCATCTACTCGCTCGCCACCGAGTTCGCCCTCCGCGGCTTCGTCCAGAATCGCAGCGGCCATGTCTTCATCGACGTCGAAGGCGACCCCGGCGCGCTGCGCGCGTTCGTCGACCGGCTCACGACGACGCCGCCACCGATGGCCGTCATCGATGGCGTGCAGTGCGCGCACCTCGAACCAGCCAGTCATCAGCGATTCGTCATCGCCGACAGCGAGACCATCGCGGGCTCCGCTGTCAGCGTGCCGCCCGACGTGGCCACCTGCGACGATTGTCTCGCGGAGTTGTTCGATCCTCGGAACCGGCGCCACCGTCATCCGTTCATCACCTGCGCCTGGTGCGGCCCCCGCTTCTCGATGATTCGCGCTCTGCCGTACGACCGCGCCAACACCACGATGGACGCGTTCGCGATGTGCGGCCGCTGCCGCACTGAATACCTGGACCCCCAGAATCGCCGGTTCCACGCCCAGGCCATCGCCTGTCACGACTGCGGGCCGTCGTTGCTCGCGCTGGAACGATGCGGCCGCGCCACACGGGGTGACGCCTTGCAGTCGGCCGTGGAGACGCTGCGGAATGGCGGTATCGTCGCCATCAAGGGCATTGGCGGGTTTCACCTGGCCTGCGACGCCACGAACGAGGCGGCGGTCGCCGAACTGCGCCGGCGGAAAGGCCGCGAGGCGCGGCCTCTGGCCG
>JBGTFI010000513.1:0-11793 GCA_041747335.1 Phycisphaeraceae bacterium
GTCTGGCCGCCCGTTCGATCGAATGGGTAATGCACCCGGCTGGAGATCACCCGCAGGTCGTTGGCGATGTGAATCGCCGTCTGAAGCAGTCCCTCGCGGCGCAGCGCAGCCATGGCATCCACCAACCGCTCCAGATCGGCCTCGCGCTGCGACTGGAAGAAATACGCACAGAACGCCTGCGGGCGGGGCATCAGCCAGATCCCCACGCGCGTGACGATCCCGAAGTTCGACTGGCAGAACAAGCCATCCAGTGACGGACCGATGCCGTAACGATACACGTACGTCGATCGGGCGTTTTCGTAATGCCCGAAGCCGGTGTTCAGCACCCGTCCGTCGGCCAGCACCACCTCCATCCCGCAGGTGTGCAGCACGTGATCGCCGTAGCGCGTGTGCCCGAACCCGCGGTCGAGCGTGTTGCCCACCACGCTGGCATCCGGCCCGGCGCCCGTGGCATCCATCCACAGGTCCGGCGCGTGCTGCTGAAGGTGTTCATAAAGCTGGCCCTGGGTGACGCCCGGTTCGATGACCGCGTAGGCGAGTTCGCGGTTGACCTCGAGGATGCGGTTCATGCGGCCGAGATCGACGATCACCTGCCCATCCGTCGGCGCGCAGGCGGCTCCGTATCCCCAGTTTTTCCCGCGCGAGATGGGGTAGAGCTTGAGGCCGTGCGTTGAAGCGGTCTCGACCAGGCGCTGCACTTCGGAGGTGGATCCCGGATAGACCACCGCCAGCGGGCGCGTCCGCGAAGGCAGGGCGCTTCGGCTGTAGCGTGCGAGGGTCGCCTCATCGGCCCGCACGTGCTGAACGCCCAGCGCGTTTGACAGCGCTTCGACGGCGCGAACGCCCGCCCCCATGCTCGATATCGAAGAATTCAAGGCCATGGAGGCAGTCACCGTTCCATTCTCCCCAATTCCGCTCGCCCCTGGGCCTTTATCGGCTGGCGGACACGCCCCCTTGCCCGCAGGACGCCTCCATCACCGGCCCAGTCCCATGGTCTGCATCTGGTCCAGGTCCACCACGTGCTGCGGCGGAACCTTGAGCGCCCGCACCAGCGACTCGAAGTCAAAGACCGCGGGCTTGATCTCCTGTTCGTGAGGGTCCGAGAGGCTCAGCGTGATCTTCCCCGGATGGTCCGGAGAACGCACCTCGATCACCATCGCCACGCGCGGCCAACCCCCCGGCGGCACACCCTCAAGCTCCACGGGGCGATGCCGCGCCAGTCGGGACATCACCACGCTCTTGCCCGAGGCATCGAGCAGGTCGATCCGCTGGGCAAGACCCGTCGCCGGATCGATCGCGATGCGAAGCTGTGTTCCCGGCGGCTCAATGACCCATAACCCTTCCACACGCTCGACCGCCGGCGCGGGCGGCGCGCGATCGGGGTCGATCCGCTGGACGCCCCATAACCGCAGCAGGTCGTTCGGCCTCGCTGGAAGCTCCCCAAGCCCCTCACGCGCCGCGGGGCCGTCATGTCGGCCGACGCGGGCGAGCTTCTCATCCTGCAACTCGAAGAGCCAGTATCGCTCGCCGTCGCTGCCTGCCCAGAGCGTCGTCGCGCCAAGCTTCCCGATGCGCAGCGCCAGCTTGTCCGGCAGCACCACGATCAGCTCCCCCTCGCCCTGCGCGAACCCCTTGCCGCCCTCTTCATACCCCTCGGCCCGCATCGCGGCCGACGCCCATACCTTCGTGAGACGGTCCAGATTCGCGTTGTAACGCTCCACCAGCTCGCGATAAGAGGGCAGAGATTCGCTGGGTTGTTCGCGGTCGGCATTCTGAAAGCCCTGGCAGGCGGGGAGCAACAAGACGAGGAGTGAGAGGAAGAACCGATGGGTGCCATGCGCTCGCGCAGCGTGGGCATGCGGCCTCGGGGATGGGTTGAGCTTACGACGCCGCACAGAAACCTCAGCGCCACGTGCCCACGAGGACGAGGGCATGGCGCCCATGCTCTGTGCCGCGTCATTCACGTCATCATTCATCACAGCTCCGCTTCCAGGATCTCCCCCAGTTGCTCGGTCACCTGAAGAATCCGCTCGTCGTTGAGCTTCGGATCCAGCACTTCGAGTCGTTCCCTCTCGTTCCACTTTCCGAACTGCCCTTTGGACACATCCAGCTTCGGCGTCATTAACCACCACGACTGCTCGATCGCTTCACCTTCCTGGCCGACGCCGCCGCGAGACTCCGTCCCGTCATAGCGAAGCAGCTTCTTGCGCATCAGAATGAGCGCGATGACGAACCGGAACGCCACACGTTCCTCGCGCCCATCGTCCGCCAGCCGGCGAACGAGGTTCAGCAGCACTTCATCATCAACGAAGAGCTTTCTCTTCTGACTCGGGTGCGGGACGGTCGTCAACCAGTAGCAGAACAGCCGCTGCGGCTGCCCACCCGTATCCCAGGCCTCGCGGGAAATATCGACCCGCCGCAAGCCCAGGGCCGACGCGGCGTCGGGCTTGCCGCGCGAGGGGGCCTGCTCCGACCCCTGCTCAGGATCGACCTCCACCAGTGCCGCGAAGTACTTCTCCCCCGGCTCCAGCGCATTGCCGGTCACGGCGCACCGGCCGGTGGGTCGCTGAAGGTCATAGGTGGGCGTGTTGAACTGCGTCATGGAGAGGTGATTGTACCGCCGATCGATCTCTTCACATGCAGGTCCATCCGTCATTCTCTCCTAGCGCTCCCCCCGTTGCCCCCACGCCACCTCCCCGAAAAGTCCGCGTAATCCCACCCTTATCGGACCATTCCCCGCTCCATCGCTGGCCCCGGCGCCCGCTGCTTCGTCTAATTCACCCGTTGGAGGCATGACACCGGCCAGGAGTACGCGATGTTTCCACCGTCCGTCCCCTCCGCACTTTCCCTCCGACCGCTCCGCTCGACTCACGACCGTCCCGCGCCGCCGATCCTCGAACCGCTCGAACCGCGCCTTCTGCTGAGCGCCGCACCGGCCGTCTCGGCCGTCTGGGAAACCACCGACGGCGGCAACGGTCACCGCTACGAAGTCATCGTCGTCGAAGGAGGCGTGTCCTGGGACGAAGCGAACGACCAGGCCACCGCGTCGGGCGGGTACTTGGCGACCATCACCTCCCAGAACGAAAACGATTTCATTGCCGACCTCATCAACGACCCCGCTTACTGGCACCGTCTGCCCGTATTGGGAACCCAGACCAACGGACCGTGGATCGGCGGGGTCCGTCCTGTCGGGTCGCCCGGCGCGGCCACGGACGGCTGGCAGTGGGTCACCGGCGAAGCGTGGAGTTTCACCCACTGGGCCAACCTTGAACCCAACAACGTCGCCACCGAACGTTTCGTCCACTTCGCCGCCCGCGGCACGCTTACAAGTGACCGCTGGGCGAGCTTCGAGAACGACAGCACGCGCTTCTACATCCAGGCCTACATCGTCGAGTACGATGCCCCCGCCCAACTTCCCAACAATCCCCCGACCTTCGAGAGCGCTCCCGTCACCGCCGCGCTTGAGACCCGTGAGTATGTGTACGACATCACCGCCGCCGACCCCGATGGCGATGCCCTGGCCATCGCCGCGCAAAACCTCCCGGCATGGCTCACCCTGGTCGATCACGGCGATGGAACCGCCACACTCAGCGGTGCCCCCGGCGCTGACGAACTGGGCGAACACCTTGTCCGCATCAGCGTCTCCGACGGCGACGCGATCGTCGAGCAACCTTTCACACTCGATGTCGCTTCCATCGGCCGCATCGAGGGCAGGCTCTTCCATGACGCCGATCGCGACGGGGTCTTCGACGATGGCGAAACCCCCTTCGCCGGATGGACCGTCTTCGTCGATGCCAACGCCAATGGCGTGCTCGACGACGGCGAAGTCTCCACGCGCTCCGCTGCCGATGGAACCTACGCTTTCCAGAGCGTTCAGCCGGGCGAGCACCTGGTGCGCGCCATCGCGCCTTTCGATCCGGCCATGCTCGATCGCTACGTCATCCAGGTGACTGAAAAGGGCCGCACCACCTCACTCCCCGTGGCCGCCGGCGACCGCGTCCGCATCACGCCGGTGGACGGCTCGAGCCTTCTGATCCGAGTCGAGACCGGCAAAGACGGCCGCTTCGACGACCTGGTGTTGAAAGTCACCCACGATCTAGCCGGCCGCGTGACGCTCACCATCGTCTCCCGCCAAGGTCCGGGCCAGTTCGACTTCCTGGACACCGCCTCGGGCAAGACCCTGCTCTGCGACATCGGCCGAAAGCACAACCCCGTCGGCAAGTCGATCGTCCTGAACTACGGTTGGAAGATGACCACCGGCCACGAGCTGGCCAGATCCGTAATCACCCTGGAAGGGGACATCTTGGGCAATGAGGACTTCGCCCTCACGCGTTCCACCGGCCAACCGCTGGTTAAGGTCAAGCCCGGCAAACAACTCGCCCGTTGCCTCGTCAAGCACCTGCTGACCGAGCGGCCGAAGCAGGTCGCCAAGCTTCAGGTGTTGCCCGTGGCGGACCTCCTGCTTGGTGCGATTAAGGCCGGAAAAGGCCGCCCGTGCTGATCCAGGACGGCGGAAAATGTAACGACCGGCCTTCGTTCGGGGGGCTGGCGCGAAGGCCGGCTGGATTCCCGTTTTCCCTTGGTCCTGCAACGTCCGCGGGAGGGCTCGAACCTCCAACCTTCGGCTCCGGAGGACGTTTACCCCCTTACCCCTTCGGCTATCCCAACCTTGACGACCCTTGCTTTTACTTGGCGGGAGTGCTATTCTGACCTTGACGGTGCTACGTCAAGGTTGCCCGAAATCGACCTCCACCGTAGCACTTTCGTAGCACCGAAACGTAGCACCGCCAGACGAAGGGACTCAGGAATGCCGACCAGCGAACCCAACCGGGTGCATTTCACCAAGCGGGCCATCGACGCCCTCGCCTGCCCACCGGGGCGGAAGCGGGAGTGGTTCTACGATGACGAATCCCGACTCGCCCTCATGGTCACGGCGGCGGGGGGCCGGACGTTCTACATCTACAAGAGGGTCAACAACCGACCTCAGCGGATTCGGGTAGGAGCCTTCCCCGACCTGAGCATCGAGCAGGCACGCAAGACCGCCGCGCGAATCTTAGGGGAGATCGCCGAAGGGAAAGACCCGGCGGATGAGCGGCGGCGGCGGCGTGGGGAGCCCACCCTGACGGACCTCTTCAAGTCGTACACCGAGCACCATGCCAACCTCCACAACTCCCTCCGCACCCGCCAGACGGACGAATCCCGCTTCAAGCTGGCCGGGCCGCTGGCGAACCGGCGAATCAGCACGATCACCCGTGAGGACGTTCAGCGGCTCCACAAGTCGATTGTGGATAAGGCCAAGGCCAAGGCGGGCGACGATGCGCCGGTTCCGGCGATCAAGGGCATGGCGAACGCGAACCGCGCCGTTCAACTGATCCGGCGACTCTACAACTTCGCCACCGATGAGCTTGGTTTCAAGGGCGGCAACCCCGCCGCGAGAATCCGCACCTACCGCGAGCGATCACGGGAACGCTACCTCCTGCCGCACGAGCTACCCCGACTCATGGCGGCGCTGGATGATCGCCGGACGAATCCCACCATCGCGGACTTCATCCGGCTGGCGCTCTTCACCGGCGCACGGCGGGCGAACCTGCAAGCTATGAGGTGGAACGACCTCGACCTTGACGCGGCGACGTGGACGATCCCCGGCGATGAGACGAAGGAGAAACAGCCGATCCACCTGCCCTTGGCCGGGCCTGCGCTGGACATCCTCAAGCGCCGTCGGGCCGAAGCCAACGGGAGCGCCTACGTCTTCCCCGCCGCACGCGCGGACGCGAAGTCACCGCACCTCAGCGAACCCAAGGCGACGTGGAAAGAGATTCTCAGGCGCGCCGGGATTGACGACCTCAGAGTCCACGACTTGCGGCGGAGCCTTGGATCATGGCAAGCGGCGGCGGGGGCGTCCCTGGTGGTCATTGGCAAGAGCCTTGGACACGCGGCGGGAAGCGCGGCGACGGGCGTCTACGCACGGCTGGACATCGACCCCGTAAGGGCATCGGTGGCGAACGCGGTCGGGGCGATGCTGAGGGCGGCGGACAAGGGGGCGGATCATGAGTAAGAAATCCACACTCCCCGACGATCCGGCTTTCGTGGAAGTCAACGCGGCCATCGAGGGCATCTACCGCCGCGTTCGGACCGCCAGCGCAGAGGACGTGCGCCATCGGTTCGACGGGCTGCTCTCTCAGGTTGTGGATATGGCGCGGGCGTCAACCGAACGCGATTCGTGGGCGGGCATCGGGGGCATCGCGGTGGAGCTTTACTTTCTTGGGGATCGGCTGCGGTTGCCGACCTATCCGATCGGGATGATCTTCGGCGCGGGGGAGTATCGAGTGTGCGCCATCGTCGCCAACGCTCCCGGCAATGGGGCGGCGGCGTCCATCGGTCGGGCGGTTGTGGCGGCACGCAAGGGCGGCGGGGCCGTGGTGGATCACCCGACCCCACCGGCTGACGTGGAGAGGTTCATCCTGAACATTGAACGGTGGAAGCGTGAGGCGGGGCGCGTGCAACCGACGCGATGCACGCTTCAAGACATTGAACGGCTGGAGCTATCGCGCTGGGTACTGAGCGACATGCTCATTCACGCGGCGGCGGGCGAGTTGGAGAACGTGGGCATCGACAGGGAAGCTACTCCCAAGAGAATCCGCCTAGCGGACCTCAGCGACATTGAACAACTCACCATCGCCACACTGCGCGATGAGCAGATGATTAATGAAGCGGCGTCGCACAAAGCGGGGAAACACCTTGGCCATTGTCTGGCGGCCATGAAAAGGCGGGGCATCCTGGCGAACCGTGGTAGGGGCAACGGACGCGGCGGCTACCGGATTGCGGACGAATACCTGTACCTCTTGGACGAGTTGAACGGGTAGTCGGAACGCGCATAGCGCGCGCATTAATCCGCCATATTACGCGCATCAAACCGCCATTTATCAGAGTCGATGGGCTTGTTCTAATCGGTCCCAACGTTGCCGACCGGCGACGAAACAGGAGACCGATTCAATGAGCGCCACACTCGACCGCCCAAAACTTCTGAACGAACGCGAAGCTGCCGACTACATCGGCCTGAAGCCTAGCACCCTCACCACCTGGCGAAGCACCGGGAGATACGACCTGCCCTTCATCAAGGCCGGGCGACTCGTGCGCTATCGCGTAACCGACCTCGACCGATTTCTCGAAGCGCGCACCGTGAACTCCACCCGCGAATGACAGCGAAGGAGACACCCCATGAAGCGTGGAACCGATACACACCCCAAGACCCTGCTGCTCGCCAGTGAGCTTTCAATGCCGCGCTACGCCGTCGTCGGCCTGCTCGAAAGCCTCTGGCACTTCACCGCGCGCTACACCCCTAGCGGCAACGTCGGCAAGTTCGATAACAAGCTCATCGCGGTAAGCATCGACTGGGACCGCGATCCCGATGAACTGATCGCCGCACTGGTTCGCACAGGCTGGCTGGATGAGGACCCGACACACCGGCTGATCGTCCACCACTGGCCGAGCCATTGCGATGACGCGACCCACATGACCCTCGCGCGGGCACAAGAATACTTCGCGGACGGAACCGAACCGAAGCGGACGCGGCTGGGCCAGCGAGAGCGGGAAACGGCGGATGCGTTCTACTCAGAGAATCGCACGACGGGCGCGCCGGACTCACCCCCCGAACACACGGCGCGCACACGGCGCGCACACGGCGTGAACACGAAAAGCTCACCGCCATCCCATCCCATCCCATCCCCCGCCATACCATCCCACCCCACCACCATCCCATCCCATCCCCCGGACGCTGACAATGGTGGTGGTGGTGGAAATGAATCGGATGGGGGGGAAGACAAGGCATCTCCCAATGGCCGACTGCGAACGGCGCTCGCTCGGGCGGGCATCGTGGGCAACAGGCTGGGGCTTGCGGCGGATCGGCTGACGGGGACCGGACGGGATGAGGCGACGCTTTGCCGATTCGTGGACAAGCTGGCAAGGGACACATCATCGGCCAAGTCGCCTGGGGCGGCGGCAAGCTCGAGGATTCTCGACCCCCCGCCGGCGGACCTGCACGCGGAGATTGACGCCCTGACACCCCGACGAATCGCGCCCGCCGGGGCGAGCGACATCACCGATGCTCAGCGGCAGGCCGAACGTGTCCGGGAACAGCGACTTTGCGAGCAACGTGCACGCGCCGAAGGGCTGGGCGATGAGGACTTCAACGCGGCGCTGGCGGAAGTGAGCAAGTGCAATCCGGCGGTAGCGGCGGCGGCTGGACGGCTGACGCCAGAGAAGCGGAGAAGGTCAAACCTGATCTTGGCGGCGGTCGGCCAGCACCTAGAGCAGGAGGTTTCGGCATGAACCAGCTTTCCCTTTTCGACCCCCCACACAATGGGACCGTCACGAGCAAGGCCGCAGCGCAGTCGATGCGCGATGAGCTTCCACAACTTCAACGGTTGGCGCTGCGGATGTTGGGCGATCATCCGGGCGGACTCACAAGAGAAGAGCTTGCCGCAAGGTCAGGCGACTACGGGCGCATGTTCACATTGCAAACAGCTTGCTCGATTGCACACTCACTCGCCAAGGCCGGACTCGTTCGCGGAGTCGGCACGCGGGAAACGATGAGCGGCAGGCAGGCGGACGTGTTGACGCTGAGCGCGCGCGGATTCACCGAATCGAGGGGACGATGACGCGAGCGACTCCACCACCACGACGGCGAGAGCGATCCCGACCCGTGTTCTACCGCCTGCCCCGCTGCCCGTACTGCGGAGGCTACCGCTACAACGTCCAAGGCGTGAAGGCGGCAAAGCCACCGATACTGCTCCACAAGAGCGTCAAGTGCAAGGACTGCAAGAAACCCTTCCCGCTGTATGGGCACTAGAAAATATTGAGTCCACGTCGTGGACTCGACTGGTTGCCCACATTCCATCGGTGCATAGGATGCGATCATGCGACGCGACAGACGAATGATTTTGTGTCGGCTGCGTTCAAGCGACGGCGAACCCGTCGATGCGAACCCGGCGCTCTTGTCGAAGCTTCGCAACGTAGCCGCGCTTCGCGGCCTTGTCCTGGCCGAGCACGCAATCGTCAACGGCGGGCTGAGCCTTGGATTGTTCTGGGATTCACGCTTCGACGGCGCGGAACACATCGAATTGGCGGCGGCGGGCTTCCGTGACCTTGCCGCACACGAAACCGGATTGATCGCGGAGCTTGACGAGACGACCGTCAGCCCGTCATTGATTTACCTTTGACCTCCAGACAGGAAGCAACCATGTCAACCATCACCCTTGGCCGAGATCACACCACCGAATCATTCACCGCCGCGTGCAGCGATGCAATTCGCCTGAGGGCCGGTTGCACCGTCGAAAAGCCCCACGAACGCGCCCGCGAGTTTCGCGGCAAAAGCCTGCCGCAACTCGCAAGGGCTTGCCTCGCAAGCCGTGGGCTGGACGTGGGGCACTACGGCGACATCGAAGTTTTGAAATTGTGTTTGAATCAGCGGGCGTTCAACCGCGAGCTTGACCGGGTATCGCTCATGCACTCGACCTCGGACTTCGATTACATCCTGCAGGATGCATCGGGCAAGACACTTCGGCAGGCTTACGAAACCGCCCCTTCGACCTGGAGCATCTGGGCAAAGCGAACCACGACCCCGGACTTCAAGACGGTTTCGCGGGCACAGCTTTCGGCGTTCGGCGAATTGCTCGCCATCAAAGAGGGCGGCGAATACACGTTCGCGACGATCTCCGATCAGCGTCAGACCTACACGTTGGCCAAGTACGGACGCGGGTTCAGCATTACGTGGGAAAGCCTCATCAACGATGACCTTTCTGCTTTCAGCCAGATCCCGACCGCGATGGGCCGAGCCGCGCGTCGGTTGGAAGACAGCCTCGTCTATGAGACGATCTTCGGGGCGAACGCGGGTGCGGGCCAGACGATGCAAGAGGATTCACTGGCGCTCTTCGCGTCCGGCCATGCGAACACCGGATCGGCGGCGGCGCTTTCGACGGCGTCACTCGCGCAGACCGAATCACTGATGCGATCCCAGAAGATGCCCGGTTCAGCGGACTCACTCAACGGCGGCGACTTCCTGCACATCTCGCCAAGGTATCTGCTCGTCGGGCCTGCCCTGCACGTCACCGCTTCGCAGTTGGCCGTTTCGATTGTCGATCCGGGCAAGAACAACGCGACTCCGAATCCGTTCTTTGAACACCTGAAAGTCGTGGTCGAACCGAGACTCGGTGCGCTCGACTCGAATGGCTGGTGGCTGGTTGCCGATTACAACGAGATCGACACGGCGGAAGTGTGCTTCCTCGAATCCGAACCCGCACCCGTCATCGAAGAGGAAAACGCTTTCGACATCGACGGACGGCGGTACAAGGTGAGGCATTCCGTGGCGACGGCGGCGATCGACTATCGCGGCTTTGCCAAGAACGCCGGGGCGTAAATCGGCTTGACTCCCGGCGCGCGTCTTAGCCTGCGCGTGCCGTCAGTTTCAGGGGGCGGCGGATAGGCCCCGCCGCTTCCTTTCGCCGATGGGTGGGTTCCTCATCGCCCACCGATCGGTTCACCAACGAGGTGGGGGGCGCTAACCCGCCCCCCGCCTTTTCACAACCAACGGACACGCAACATGACCACCATCAAACTCACCTGCAAAGCCGAAGATCAGGCCGTGAGCCTCGCATACTTCAACAACCCCGCCAACGAGCGCAAAGTGCTGCCGGAGGTCCTGGCCGAGCGACGCCGCGCGAACGCACTGATCGACCTGGGCAGTCGCCATCGGGTCGCCGATGACAAGGTTTTGGACTGGATCGGCAGCGGCATCAGTGTGGAGGACGCGGCGGCAACGATCCGATGATGCGGCCCCCCTCCACCGTGACGCGAAATCTCAATGCCCCCCTGGGAGGGGGGGAGGGGGGGCCGGGTCCCTCCTGGGGGGGTGGGGGCATCGGGTCGAATGGGTGCTGTTTCCGCCTACATGTAACCACTTGAAACTAAGGGACTTAGCGTTGGCCACCTGAGCCGCGGCCACCCCTGACAGGCCGGAACCCCGCCAGAATCAAGGGTTTGGGGCCGACCGCATACCTCGATTCGCACCGATGGACGCTACACCCGAAACCCCGAACCGCACGCTGACCATCCGGCAGGTGGCGAAGCTGACGCGGCAGTCACACTTCACCGTGAGGAAGCACGTCGGGCTGGGCGCACCATGCACCCGAAAGGGCGTCAACGCCGAAAGCCTGCTGGACCTGGACGAGTATCAGGCGTGGCGTCGGGCGGCGAACCTCACGGGACGGAAGGGCCGTCCACCGAAGGCACTCACCCCGGACATGGCCGAGGCGAAGTTGCGAAAAGAAATCGCGCTGGCGTGCAGGCACGAGCTACAGACCGAGAAGGAACGCAGTCGCTTAATCAACATCGACCAGCACCTTAGCGTCTGCGAGGCGCTGACCCGCACGGCGAGCGATCGACTTCGCCGGTTGCCGCGTGAGGTATCCGGCAAGTTGCCCGGATTGTCTGGCGCGGAGATTGAAGATGCGTTGGACCGGGCGATCTTTGGCGTGTGCGAAGACTTGAGCGACCCCAGCTTCTACACCGTCACACCGATGAGAGGTTCAGTATGACGAAACGTTCCGTTGACATTCTAATCAAGGCCCGTGACGCGGCGTCGCCAGAGTTCAACAAGGCCGAGAAGTCGGTGAGTCGGTTCGGCGCGCGGCTTACGTCTCTCGCCAAGACAGCGGCGATCGCGGGCGCGGCGGTCGGTGCGGCGTTGGCGGCGGCGGCGGTCAAGGCGGCGAAGGATTCTCTCGGTGCATACGCGGA
>JBGTFI010000514.1:0-1636 GCA_041747335.1 Phycisphaeraceae bacterium
CGCGGGAGACGCCCTGCAGAAGGCCTCGCACGCGATGGCGGAGGCGCTCTACAAGGCGAGCCAGACGCCGCCGGACGGCCCCGCGCCGGACGCCACCCAGCCAGACGTGCAGGAAGGCGAAGTGGTCGACGCGGAGTACGCGGAAACGAAGTAGCAGGTGCCTCGCGTGCCGTCGGGTGCCGTCACGTGCCCCAAGTGCGGTGCCTCAGGTGCGCCAGGTGCCAGCAGGTGCTGAAGCGAATGGCGAACAGCGAATAGCGAATCGCGAACAGCGAACAGCGAACAGCGAAGGAGGCGATCATGTCCATGGTGCGTTTCGATCCGTTTCGTGACCTCGCGGTCCTGCAGGACCGCATGAACCGGTTGTTCAACGATGTGCCCCGCGCCGGGCGGCGCGACGATGACGTGCTGGGGACGCGGGGAGCGTGGGCGCCGGCCGTTGACATCTACGAGCACGACGGCGCGCTCATGATGAAGGTGGAATTGCCCGACATGCGCCGCGAGGACATCGACCTCTCGGTGGAGAACTCGACGCTCACGCTGCGCGGCGAACGCCGCTTCGAGCACGACGTCAACGAAGAAAGCGTGCACCGCATCGAGCGCGCGTACGGCAGCTTCAGCCGCGCGTTCACGCTGCCGGCCACGGTGGACGCCGGCCAGATCGGCGCCGAGTACAAGAACGGCATGCTCACCATCCGCCTGCCGTTCCGCGAGGAAGCCAAACCGCGGAGCATCAAGGTCGAGGTCGCCGCGTAGAAGACCCCGGGGGCCGGGTGGACAAAAACGCTCGGCCCCCGCTGACGAGTTTCCAGTGGCCAGAGATTATCAGTTCAAAAGGGCGAGAGTGCCGCGAGACAGGCACGAACCCCTTTGAACTGGTAACTGACAACTGGCAACTCTCCCCCCTGACTCCTTCTGTATACTCCTCACATGGTCGGGATCCTGATCCATTGGGCCGTCATGGCCGTCGCGTTGTGGGGCACCGCGTACCTGCTCCCCGGGGTCCACGTCACCTCGTGGACCGCGCTTGCGGTTGGCGCGCTCGTCCTCGGCCTCGTCAACGCGATCGTTCGGCCGATCCTGGTCATCCTGACCCTGCCCATCACTCTGCTGACGCTCGGGCTGTTCTATCTGGTCGTCAACGGCCTGGCGTTCGCCCTGGCTGCGGCCCTCGTGCCCGGCTTCACCGTCGACTCGATCTGGTGGGCTATCCTCGGCGCGCTGATTGCCAGCCTGATCTCGGCGTTCATCGGGGCCCTCGCCCGGCGCGACTGACCCCGGCCGCCTCGCGACAGACACAAAAAAGGGGTTCGTGCCGCCACTTTGAACTGATAACTGGCCACTGGCAACCAGCGAAGCTCCGCCTCAAACCGACGAGGGCCAGGCGGAGCTTCGCTAGTCCATTGTCGTCTTGCCCCGCTCCGCGGGGCGTAGACATCTTCTCAGGCCCCCGAAAACTTGCTTCAAGTGTCAACATCTCAGCCTGAGAAGATGTCTCCTGCTTATCCGGTTGTTTCAGCAGACCCCAATATGTTGCCCTCAGGCATCACCAGCCACGTCCCGGGCGCCTCGAATCCGCGTGTAGGCCGTTGGCGCTCGACTCGAGCCGAGACCCAGCAGGGTCTGAAAGGCCGCC
>JBGTFI010000515.1:0-6071 GCA_041747335.1 Phycisphaeraceae bacterium
GATCGACTACGCGATCCTGCGGGACAGCAAGGCCGTCAGGGAAGCGGCTGGGGAGATCGGGGCGATTGGCCGCTAGACGATCCGGAATCCTGTGCGGAGGTAACGTGGGACAATGACCGCCAAAGCCTATCTTGCGATTGATCTGGGCGCCGAATCAGGCCGGGCGATGGTCGGTGTGCTCGATGGCCACAGACTCGACCTCCACGAGGCCCACCGTTTCCTCCACCTGCCCCGCCGGCTGCCCAGCGGGCTGCACTGGAACCTCATGGGCCTGTGGGGCGAGATTCTCGAAGGCACGCGCAAAGCCGTCGCCTGGTGTCGCGAGAAGGGCGTCCCGCTGGTTTCCCTGGGCGTCGACACCTGGGGCGTCGACTGGGGCATGGTCAACCCCGGCGGGGAGCTGACGTTTCTGCCTCACGCCTACCGCGATGAGCGCAACCAGGCAGCCTACGACAAGACCCTCGCCGCGCTGGGCAAGGAATCGCTCTACGAAACCACCGGCATTCAGTTCATGGCCATCAACACGCTGTTTCAGGTGGTCGCTCAGCACGACGCCGCTCCGGCGAGCGTCGAATCGGCCAGCGATCTGCTCTTCATGCCGGACCTCTTCCACTTCTTCTTTACCGGAAAGCGCGTGGTCGAGTCTTCGATTGCATCGACCAGCCAGATGGTCGATGCCCGCACCGGAAAGTGGGCGAAGACGATGCTCGAGGCCATCGGCCTGCCCACCCACATGCTCGGCGAAATCTCCCGCCCCGGGACTGTCATCGGTCCGCTGCTCGAGTACGTCGCGAAGGAGGTCGGCGCGGACCCGGGACTGAAGGTCATCGCCCCGGCCGCCCATGACACCGCCTCGGCCGTCGCCGCCACGCCGACGGCCGGCAATTCCTGGTGCTACATCTCCAGCGGGACCTGGTCGCTCATGGGCGCGGAGCTCGACGCCCCCTGCCTCACCCCCGCCGCCCGGGAGATCCCCTTCACCAATGAGGGCGGTGTGGACGGCACGATCCGTTTCCTCAAGAACCTGGCCGGACTGTGGCTCGTTCAGGAGTGCCGCCGCCAGTGGCAGCGCGAGGGCCACGACCACGGCTACGGCGAACTGACCGACCTCGCCCGACAGTCCGAGGCTTTCCGCACGCTGCTCGACACCGACCACCCCCCCTTCGCCTCCCCCGGCGACATGCCCGCGAAGATCGCCGACTTCGCCCGCAAGACCGGCCAACCCATCCCCGAAACCCCAGGCCAGTTCGTCCGCGCCTGCCTCGAAAGCCTGGCGCTGACCTATCGCCGGACGCTTGAACGGCTGGAATCCGTCCTCGATCGGCGGTTCGAGGTCGTCCACATCCTCGGTGGCGGGGGGCGAAACGAGCTATTGAGCCAGATGGCCGCCGATGCGATGGACCGCAAGGTCATCGTCGGCCCCTACGAAGCCACCGCCGTCGGGAATGTCCTGGTCCAGGCGATGGGGGCGGGGGACGTGGCGGACCTTGGCGAGATCCGGCGGATCGTGGCGGCGGCGTTCAGTCCGCAAACCTATACCCCGTCGAGGGATACGGCGAAATGGGCGCAGGCGTACGGGCGATATCTGTCGCTGCTGTCCTGTTAGTCGCCGGGGCGGAAATCTCTCCTTTTTTCCTCCACGGCGCGAAAAGGGTGGACGATTCGATGCCGTGGGTGACTTATAATCCGAGCGAGGGGCTGTCGGGGCCTTGCGCGCCCCCATCTCTCGGCGGAATATGGTCTTATCCGCCGGACGCTGACAAGAGGAACGGCCATGTCAACCATGCCCTCAGCAAGGCTCGCTCGCGCCTTCACCCTTATCGAGCTGCTGGTGGTGATCGCCATCATCGCCCTGCTCATCGCGCTTCTGTTGCCCGCTTTGGGCTCCGCTCGCGAGTCCGCCCGGCAGGTCGTCTGCAAGTCGCAGATGAAGAACATTCACCTGGCGATCGCCTCCTACCGCGGCGACCACGACGCCTACCACCATCCGCACCGCAACTGGATGCGCTGGATCCGCGACGGCGGAGATTTCACCGTGACCTCGCCGGGCGATGACGGGCAGATGATCTCCGCCGCCCATCCCAATGCCTACTGGGGCGTCGCGTACGCGGATTACCTTCAGCGCGATAAACGGGTGTTCGCCTGCCCATCGGCCCGGAGCGCCGACGACCAGTACGGTGTGGGAACGTACAACGATGGAACGTTCGCGCAGGGGCACATCTACATCACCTATGGCTTCAACGGCTACCGCTCGACGCTCATGAGCGCGGCCAGGCCGCAACCGTTGGAGATGGCGCTCTTCAAGGGCATGATCGATGGCGGGCTCAACGAAGCCTCCAAGCGCGAGGACGAAGTGCTCAACCCCTCGACCACGATCATGTTCCAGGATGCCTGGGAGAGCATGCTCGACGGCAGCGCCGACACTCCGATCAACCTCAGCCAGTGGATGCAGTGGCCTGAGCGGGTGGATGAGTATTATCGCCACGTCAACCGCACCGGCAACGTGATGTGGGCCGATGGACATGCCGGTGAAGTGCGCGAGGGCTTCACGCGGTGGGAAGAAGCGTGGTACATCGGCCAGCCGCTTCCCAATGCCGGACGCGGCGGAGGGCGCGGCAGCGGCGGACGGGGATAGGGAAGTTGGCAAGTTGGCAAGTTGGGGCGCCGCCATGACACACCACACGAGACATCACGACACACGACACCATCGCGCGTTCACGCTTATCGAGCTGCTGGTGGTCATCTCCATCATCGCCCTGCTGATCGCGCTGCTTCTCCCGGCCCTGGGCGAGGCGCGCAAGGCCGCCCAGGCGATCGATTGCCAGTCGCGCGTCAAGCAGATGGCCCTGGCATGGCAGACCTATGCCTCGGATTACGATGGCGCGCTCGTCCCCGGATGGCAACGCGGGCTGGTCCGTGAGAGCGGCCAGTGGGTGAACAAGCACTGGATCTGGTTCGTCGCCCCCTACGTGGGCGGCGCGAACGCGCAAAGCCGCGAAGACGACACCGCCATCGCCCAGGATATCCCCGTCGAGTTCTTCCGCTGCCCCTCCACCAGTCTGGGGGCGCCCAAGTCGATCGATCCGGGCACCGGCGGTCTATACGGCAACGCCCTCGCGGGCGACTGGCGCGACTTCGGCTACGGCATGAACAACTGGCTCGAATCCTGGGTGAGCCGCGGCCAGGGCCGCGCGATGGACGCCACCAAGGAGATCACCAGCCTCGACCTCAACGTCCCGCTGAGCGATGTCCCGGCATTGGGCGACTGCGCCCACCTCGATGCCGGTTGGCCGGAACCGACCGACCCCCGCCCCAGTAACTGGAACGATCCGATCTCGGAGCTCGGCGCGTGGAACAACGGCTTCATGGTGCGCTACTCGCTCAACCGCCACTTCAAGGCCGTCAACATCGGATTCCTCGACGGTTCAGCCCGCCGGGTGCAGATTCCCGACCTCTGGACCCTCCACTGGCACGCGAAGTGGCTTGACCCCCCCGCGAGACCCACCCGTCCGGGCGGACGGGGTTGATGAAGTTGGCAAGTTGGCAAGTTGTAAAGTTGGAAAACGACCATGACACGTGACACGAGACACCACGACACGAGACACCCTTCCGCCTTCACCCTCATCGGGCTGCTGCTCCCGGCGCTCGCCAAATCGCGCGGGGCGGCCAAGGACACCATGTGCCTGGCCCAGCTCAAGCAGGTCAGCCTCGCCTGGCAGACCTACGCGCTGGAGAACGAAGGCTACAACGTCCCCGCGTGGCACAGCACCGGCGGCGTGGGGTGGTGGACGTTTCTGGGGCCGTACATCCAGAACATCCTCGAATACATCGAGTGCCCGAGCACCAACGCCGCCGAAACGGGGACCGCCGCCGTCATGCAGCAGTCTTACGGCACGGCCACCCGCGGGTGGGGATCGCTGGCGATTCCCCCGCGGAACTACGGATACGGCATGAACAACTGGCTCGAGCGCAGCGGCGGACCGATCGCCGGGTATCACATCCCCAAGGTCGAGGACGACGCGCGCATGTCCTACGTCCCGGCCATGGGAGACTGCGTCTGGGGCGACGGCGGTTGGCCCCAGGAAAGCGACAACATGCCCAGCGACTTCAAGGATCCCATGTCCGTCAGCGCGGAATGGGCCGAATACATGCGCCGCTTCGCCATCGCCCGCCACGGAAGCGGCAGCCACATGGCCTTCCTCGATGGTTCAGCCCGCCACTTGGACGTCGTCGGCGGAGAGCTCAAGAAGCTCACCTGGCACGGCCGCTGGGGCCTGGATGTCAGACCCACCCGACCCGGCGGCGGAAGGGGCAGGCCGTAGTTGTTGTAGTTGCGGCTTCCTGAGATTCAAGCTACCAAGTAGAGCGTTGACCGCCTCGTCAGTCGTTCGACGATGGAGCACCTCACCATGACACGCAGACACGCCTTCACATTGATCGAACTCTTGGTGGTCATCTCCATCATCGCCCTCATGATCGCCCTGCTCCTCCCGGCCCTGAGCGGCGCGCGGGAAAGCGGGAGGCGCTCCCTGTGCATGTCCAACCTCCGCCAGATCGGCATTGCCACCGAGATGTACAAGGAGGAGAACAACGATCGGCTGCCGCCATGCATTGTCAATGAAGGAGAGCCGACTCAGGAATCCTGGGACGGTTTCCTTCAGCCGTACATCAACGCGAACGCCCCCAAGCCGAAAGTGCCGGGGTATGAAGGTGGAGATCCATTCGACGTGGTGGATGCGTTCATCTGCCCTACCGACCAGACGCCGCGGACAGCCTCCGCTATTGACCCGACGCGTGTTGCAGCAGTGCGCAGCTATAGCCGCGTGATCGCCGACCATGTCAGGTATCCGTCCGAATGGATCGGGCAGCTGTTTGCCGACAAAGCGCGCGTTGAGGACTTCACCAACGGCAATCACAAGGTGGCGTACATCTCCGAATGGCACATCTGGTTCAATTACAGGCGAAATAACTGGCCGGGTAACTTCATCGATGAAAGCTCATACAACAACGGCTGGGCGACGTCCGGTCCACCTGACTTGACCGCTCCGCGCGTTCTCAACCACCTCAGCCAGGGGCAGAACTTCCTGTTCTATGACGCCCACGTCGAGTGGTTCTCCGTCGCCCAGGCCACCAAGGGCGCCCACTGGCCGGTCCCGAAGAACGCCCGCCCCACCCGCTCCGGCGGAAGGGGATAACCGTAGGGTGGGCACCGCCCACCACGTTCTACCTGCGACCTCTGGTGGGCAGTGCCCACCCTACAAGTAACCTTCACCTCCCCCCGGCACGCTTCTTGCACTATCGCTCAGCCCCGGCTCTCCCCGCCGGGGCTGCCTGTTTTTCGGGCAGTTGCTCTGCGTGCGCCGGGCGTATCATAGTCGCGTGACCATGCTCAAACTCGCCACCATCCTCGACAACCCAGGCGAACCCCCCGCCGCCACCCGCTACCGCGACCCTGCCCGCCTGGTGGAGCTTGGTTACAACGCCCTGGCGCTCTATGAGACGACCGCGCTGTCCGGCCTCATCGGTCCTGGCGACGCCCCGGCTGGGGAACTGCGCCAGTGGGTTGCCCAGCAGTACGACCACGCCCGCCAGGGCCTCGAAGCCGCCCGCGCCGCGGGCCTGAAAACCTTCATCGCCTACGATGCCCTGGTCCTCCCTGCCGAGCTGCTTCGCGCCCACCCTCAGAAGTTCACCTGCCGCAGACGCGGTGACACCCTCTGCCCCGCCAGCGAGCCGCTGCTTGCCCGCTGCGTCGAAGGGCTGGCTGCCCTGCTCGACCACCTCGGGCAGCTCGACGGCGTCATTCTGCGCTTCGGCGACAACGATGTCTCCCGCCTGCCGCACCTCCGCGGCAATGACCTCTACACGCCCCGCTGTGAAGATTGCGCCCCCATCTCGCCGGCAAAGCGCATCGCCGCCCTGCTTGAGCGCTTTCACAACCTGGTCGTCCACCAGCGCGGGCTGACGCTCATCGCCCGCGCCTGGAACGTCCGGCCGGGCGGCCTGCACGACCTCCCGGCCCTGGCGACTGAACTGGCCCCGCTTCTGCCCGGCGACGAACAGGATGAGCG
>JBGTFI010000516.1:0-6200 GCA_041747335.1 Phycisphaeraceae bacterium
GGTGCTGGGTGAAGGCGCGATCGACCGCGACCGCGTCGTTGTAGGGCACGAGCACCGTCTGGCTGGTGATGGATTCAGGGACGCCCGGCGAACTGGGCGTGCCCAGCGTCGTCGCCCCGCTGCCGGCCTGGACGAGGAGGCTGTCGCTGTGGCCGTGGTAGCACCCGGTGCATTTGATCATCTTCGCCCGGCCGGTGGCGGCGCGGGCCAGGCGGATGGCGCTCATGCACGCTTCGGTGCCGCTACTCACAAAGCGCACGAGATCGACCGACGGCACGGCAGCGATGACCAGTTCCGCCAGGCGCGATTCGGCCTCGGTGGGCATCCCGAAGGTCGTCCCGCGCTTCGCCGCCCCGGCCAGCGCTTCGAGGACATTTTCCGGGGCGTGGCCGAGGATCAGCGGCCCGTAGCTCAGGACGTAGTCGATGTAGTCGTTGCCGTCGATGTCGGTGAGCCGCGCCCCCTTGCCCTGACGGACGGTCACCGGGTGCATCCCCACGGCCTTGTAGGCCCGCACGGGGGAGTTGACCCCGCCGGGCATGACCTTCCGGGCCCGCTCATGGGCCCGGCGGGAATGATCGAGCTGCGGCAAGGCGGTCGAGGGCGAGGTCATGGGGGTATTTTAGCAACCCCGTAGGCCGGGCAACTTGCCCGGCGGGGGGGGCCGATGTCGCGGGGCATGTCGGGTGATCGAGGACGCTAGAATGCGGGTGGCGAAGGCATGGTCCGATGCGTCATGCGAGCGCAAGGGGCCAACCGCCGGGCTACGGCTGAAACACGGGACTGATTACTGTCATGCCACACCTGCAGATTAACCGAGAGACCGGAACCATCAACCTTCCCAATGGTCTCTCGATAATCTCCGAGCTGACGCACGATGCCTTTCGGCTAATGCCTGCCTTCGACACCGCGCGAAGCAAGGACTATGGAACGCTGCCGTGGATTCATTACCACCTCTCCGGAGGGCGAATCGACGATCGGGAGCTCCTCGTAAGTCTCTGTTTCTACGACCAACTCCTGGTGGACGTGAGCATGACGGTCAATCTCTATCCGCCGGGACAAGACGACTGGTCACGCTATTCATTGGATGTAGAGGCTGCGACCAAGAGGTTTCACGACCGGTTGCTCGAACAGATGCTCGGCAATCCGACGATCGGTGGAAGTGTCGTTCCTGAAGATCTTCCTGAAGGGTGGGCATCGCTCGGCAGACCGATGGGATGGCGGTTTCCATGGGGAGAGGTGCGTTCCGGCCATGACTTCAAGGGAGGTGGTACGTGCATCACCATCGGCTTTGGCAACCGGAAGGAAGAAGCGAGCAGAATGCACTTGCGGCGGATGGGGCAGAGGAGCAAGTTGATGCGCCAGGAGCCGCACAACACGTGATTCCCGAGTCGCACGATCACTCCGGTAGTTCGGTGATCGTGGTTTTCAGCGGGTGAGGAACCAATGCCAACAACAACAGATCGGACACGAGCCATTCTGCGGAAGTATCTCGACGCTGATTTCACTTGTATGGTCGGCGAAGCGGGCGTAACGTCGGCGGAGCAAATCGAGCATCTCGGTCACGAGATCGGTTGCCGGTTTCCATCGGAGTTCATCGCCCACTGCACGGGTGATTTGCCCGGGCTTTATGTCGAGGTGAAAGAGGAGAAGTGGCCCCGGCCGAAGTTGTATGAGGTCGGTCCCACCTGGTCCTTCCAATATGGGCTGTTCGTGTACAGCCTCAGTTCCGACGCACCAGAATGGATGCAACTGGTGCCGGCGCTCGAGGAGTTCCGCAAGAGGACTGGGCGCGCGCTGACCCCTTGTTTCGGGATTGTCGGGGACGCTGATATCTACTTATTTGACTCTGTGGGTGAGATCGTTCGGTGGAATCATGAGACCTACGAGACCGACCCGTTCGGTGGATCGTTCTTTGATCTTCTGGAACAGGAAATCAAGGAACTGCGCGAACGTAAAGACCTCAAGATATCGGGAGCATAGCTCGCCCCCGCCAACATGGGTGCCTCCCCTTCGCTTGCCGCTCCCTACTCCACCCCCAACACCTCGCCCAGTCCCGCGCGATACGACGGTAAATCCGCGTCACCCCGCTGCGGGAGAGCGTTTCAAAGAACGGCGAAAAACGCGCCTTCCCCTCGGCCTCGACCTGGGTCGTGCCGTGGTCATAACGCGGCTCCTGAACCTGGGAGGCGTATCACTTGATACGCCTTATCCTGAGGTTCACGGCCGCGCCGCCGGACGAGGCGGGAAACGCATGTTGGGCGTTCAGCCGAACTTACGTGAAAGGCACCGACCGGACTCGAACCGGTGACATCTTCTTTACGAAAGAAGTGCTCTACCAACTGAGCTACGGTGCCGTCTGCGGGCATCTTATCCCTGCCCCGGAAAGCGGGCAAGCCCTTGGGTGGCTGGGGGCGGGCGTTACGGTATACTGCCGGGCTTGGCGTCCGTCCCCCCTTCGCGGGGCTCGGCGGCCAGTCCCTCCCGGAGATTCGCCTCATGCCCGCCCGCAAGCCTTATATCGGCGGAAACTGGAAGATGAACCTCGATGCCGCCAAGGCCCAGGCGCTCGCGAGCGACCTCGCCGGGCGGTTTCAGGATGCCCAGCGCGTCGATGTCGCGGTGTTTCCGCCGTTTCCGTATCTGGCGCTCGTCGGCAAGGTGCTGCGCGATGCCGGAAGCAGAATCCAGCTTGGGGCCCAGGATTTCCACCCCCAGCCGGATGGGGCCTTCACCGGCGAGGTCAGCCTGGCGATGCTGCGGGATGTGGGGGTGACGACAGTGCTGGTCGGGCACAGCGAGCGCCGTCACGTGATCGGGGAGCAGGATGTGCTGCTGAACCAGAAGGTGCTGGCCGGCCTTGAGGCCGGGATGGAGGTGGTGCTGTGCATCGGTGAGAAGCTCGAGCAGCGCGAAGCCGGTCAGACCGACGCGATCAACCGCGGGCAGCTCGCCTACGGGCTGGCGGGGGTGAGCGCCGCGCAACTTGCCCGGATCACCATCGCTTATGAGCCGGTCTGGGCGATCGGTACGGGCAAGACCGCCAGCCCGGCGGACGCCCAGGCGGCCCACGCGGCGATCCGCGAGGCGCTCGAACACTGGTATGGCGCCAAGGCGGCGGGGGGCGTCAGAATCCAGTACGGCGGATCGGTCAAGTCTTCCAACGCGCAGGAGCTTTTCGCCTGCGCGGACATCGACGGGGGACTTATCGGCGGGGCGTCGCTCAAAGCCGACGAGTTCCTGGCGATCATTGAGGCGGGAGCACACGTGACCGTCGCGGCCGGCTAAGCGCGCCGCGGCAAGGTCGGGGGGCGATAAACGTCTTCCGCGAGTGGGGGACAAACTTAGGATGACTGCCATGTGGATGCTTGCGAATGTCTGGGTCGGTCTGTTTGCCACGCTGTTCATGCTGGTGTGTGCGTTCATGATCCTGGTGATCCTGATTCAGAAACCGCGCGGGGGCGGGTTGAGCGGAGCCTTCGGCGGCGGGGGCGGCGGCGCCCAAGCCGTCTTCGGCGCGAAGGTCGGTGATGCGCTGACCAAGTTCACCATCGCCTGCTTTGTCGCGTTCCTCCTGCTGGCCATGGGCCTGACCTGGACCATTCGCCCCCAGCCCCACCTCACGGGACCGGCCGCCTCGCCCGGTGATCCGACAACGACCGAGTCTCCGGCGACTCAAGAGGCCCCTGCGGGCGCAGTGTCACCGCAGAGCGCGCCCCAGGCGCCCGCCGAAGCGGGGCTGACCCCCCCCGCGCCCCCGGCTCCGGAGAGTCAGCCTTGATTCGATCCATGACCGGATTTGGCGACGCGTCAGTGCCGCTGCGAGGCGGGCAGTGCCACGTCGAGCTGCGCAGCCTCAACAACCGCTATTTCAAAGGCTCCATCCGCCTGCCCGAGGTGCTGCTCCCGCTCGAACCGGAGCTTGAGGCCCACCTGCGGCGGCTGATCGCGCGCGGGTCGGTGACGCTGACGGTCAAGCTGCTGATCGCCGATGAAGCGGCCGCCCATCACGTCAACGAAGCGGCGCTGATGCGCTACCTCGACCACCTCGAAACGATCCACAAGAAGGTCGCCCTGCACGACCACCACGTGAACATCGACCTCACGGCACTGCTGGGCATGCCCGGGGTGCTCCAGCAGTCCGATGCCGGTGAGTCGCTTGTTGAAAGCGTCCGACCGCTGTTGCTGAAGCTGATCGACCAGGCCTGCGCGCGCATGTCCGCCATGCGCGCGACCGAAGGCCGGGCGCTGGCCCAGGACATCAGCGCCCAGATCAGCACCATCCGCGAACGGACCGACCTGATCGCGCAGCGCGCCCCGACCGTCGTGGAGGAGTATCACCAGCGCCTGCGGGCGCGCATCGATGACCTCCTGGCCAGGGCCGAGCTTGCCGTCGATCAGCATGACCTGGTGCGCGAGGTGGCGATCTTCGCCGAACGCTCGGACATCAGCGAGGAAATCACCCGCTTGCGCGGCCACCTGGACCACCTCGAGCAGACCCTCCAGGCGGAAACCAGCGAACCGGCCGGTCGAACCCTTGACTTCCTCACCCAGGAAATGCTCCGCGAAGCCAACACCGTCGCCAGCAAGTCCAACGACGCCGCCATCAGCCGCGCGATCGTCGAGGTCAAAGGTTCCATCGACCGCATCAAGGAACAGGTCCAGAACGTTGAGTAAGCCGGGCGGGGGATTGGGGGGTTCAAGGATACAGATGGAAGCGGGTTCAAGGCACCTGAGGCGAGGCTTCCGGTCGGCGGCGGCGCGGGCCCCATCCTGACGAATCGCGGAGATGGTGACCAGGACACCGGGCCAAGGTTTCCGTCTGAGAGGAGATGCCCCCCGCCCCCGCATCGGTGGCCTTTGTTGTTGACATGCGGAGTGTGGCGTCTTAAGGTCAACTACATGGGGAAGTTGCCGGCGACCGGCGCGGGTGGCGAGGGCGTCGGCGCTCGTGTCGCCCTAGAGCATGGCTGAAATCTCTTCCAAGAACATCGATTCGTTGCTGGGCCGGCTGGTCGTGGAGCAGGGTCTGGCGACGCCCGAGGAGGTGCAGGAGTGCATCATCCTTCAGCGCCAGCTCGGCGACGGGGATGAGAGCGGGAAATCCAGCCTCGCGGCGCTGCTGGTCAAGCAGCAGATCGTCACCCCCCGGCAGATTGAGCGTCTGCGGCCGCAGATTGAAGCCCAGGGCGGAAGCCAGCAAATACCCGGTTACCAGCTTCTGGCGTTCCTGGGTTCCGGGGCGATGGCGCGGGTGTACAAGGCCAGACAACTGAGCCTCGACCGCCAGGTCGCCATCAAGATCCTCCCCAAACGCTTCACCTCCAACCCCCAGTACATCGAACGTTTTTACGCCGAGGGGCGATCCGCCGCCAAGCTCAATCACAATAACATCGTCGGGGCGCTCGACGTGGGCAAGGCCGGGGACTACCACTACTTCGTCATGGAGTATGTCGAAGGCGAGACGGTCTTCGACCTCATCCAGCGCGAGGGTAAGATCCCCGAGAAGAAGGCGCTGGAGATCGTCCTGCAGACCGCGCGGGCGCTCGAGCACGCGCACAAGGCCGGTTTCATCCACCGCGATGTCAAGCCCAAGAACATCATGATCACCCGCGACGGGGTGGCGAAGCTGGCGGACATGGGCCTGGCCCGCGCCGTTTCCGACCGCGAGGCGGCGGAGCTTGAGCAGGGCAAGGCGTACGGCACGCCCTACTACATCTCCCCCGAACAGATTCGCGGGGATGTCGATGTGGACTTCCGCTGCGACATCTACGGCCTGGGCGCGACGTTCTATCACATGGTCACCGGGCAGGTGCCGTTTGACGGGCCCAACCCCTCGGCGGTGATGCACAAGCATCTGAAGGAAACGCTCACCCCGCCGGATCACCTCAACCCCAACCTCAGCGCCGGGATCGGGGAGATCATCGAGGTGGCGATGGCCAAGGACCGCAACGCCCGGTACGCCAGCACCTCCGACCTGCTGCACGACCTGGAGGCGGTGGCGCGCGGCGAGCCGCCGGTGCAGGCGCGCAAGATGTTCGATCTGGCGCAGCTCGCGGCGCTCGAACAGGCGCCCGTGGACGGTGTGCAGGAGAACGCGCCGCCCCCGCCGCCCATCCCCATCTACGAGCAGCCGGTTTTCTGGGGCATGCTCATCGGGTGGTTCGTGGCGATCTCGCTGATCGTCGCGTGGGTCATTC
>JBGTFI010000517.1:0-2742 GCA_041747335.1 Phycisphaeraceae bacterium
GGGGCATTTCGGCCTCATGGTCCAGTCGCTCGGGCCGGGCGCCGATCTCGCGGCACTTGGCCCGCCACGCCGGGCCGTGACCGGCCTCCGCTCCGACCAGGGCGTGGGCGATCTCATGCAGGATCGTGTCGCGGACGGCCGGTTCATCGTTTCGTAACACGAAGTGCGCGGAAAGCTCGATCCGCCTTCGATCGTGATTGCACAGCCCCAGCAACCGCTTGGCGCGGTTGAATCGGAACGTCCACCCCTCAAGCCCGTGCGCCCGCATCAGCGAAAGTGCCGTTTTCTGCGCGTCGGTCAGTTCCATCGTCTTGGGGTTCCTGATGCCCGATCCATCCTACGCACCGGGCGCTTAGGGACAAACAGCGACCGGGCCGGTTCGTCACTCGCCCCCGGATGGATTAGACTGCCCGCGCACCTGAAGGCGGAGGCCCCCGTGTCCCGACACCTGCAACGACAGATCGAGAAACTCAAGAAGATGATCCTGGCGCTGGGGGCGCTGGTCGAGGAGAGCGTCGAGGCGGCCATCCTCGCGGTGGACCGCCGCGACGTGGCGCTCGCCGAAAAGACCATGGCCGACGACGAGAAGGTCGATCAGATGGAGATCGACGTGGAGGAGGAGTGCCTCCACACGCTGGCGCTGCACCAGCCGGTGGCGTTCGACCTGCGTTACGTCGTGGCGGTGCTGAAGATCAACAACGACCTCGAGCGCATCGCGGACCTCGCCGTCAACATCTGCAAGCAGGCGTGTTTCCTCTCCGAACGCGCCCCGGTCGAGCGCGTGCCTTTCGACCTGGGGACGATGAAGTCGCACGTTCGGCGGATGCTCAAGGACAGCCTCGATGCCCTGGTCAACAACGACCGGGCGCTGGCCGAGCGCGTCATGGGCATGGATGACCAGGTCGATGCGATCCATGAAGCCATGTACAACCGCCTGGCGGAAGAGATGCAGGCCCACCCCGAACACATCTCCCAGCTCATCAACTATCAGAACATCTCCCGCCAGCTTGAGCGCATCGCCGACCACGCGGTCAACATCGCCGAAGACGTCATTTACCTGGCCAGCGGCGACATCCACCGCCACGGACGCTACCTCTTCCGCGAAGAGGCGCGGTGAGCGGAATCCGGCGCCAAGACGCCGCGCCACGCGACTCCCCTACGCCCTGACAAACGCCCTACTGCAGCCCGCCCGCGAACGCCCGCAGGTAGTCGCCCCGCCGCACGGCCAGGCGGTGGCGCAGCGGCTGCTCGTCGAGGGGAACCATCTCCGCGATCAGCACGTGGTCGGACTTCTCCGGCGCCAGAAACGTGCCCACCGGGAACGGTTCGCCGAAGCGGTTGACAAAGCGATTGAGCGGGATGCGGTTGTCCGGATGATCGCCGATGTGGATGCGCTCGACCTGCGTGACATACTGCCGGTTGATCCACAGGCGCATGTTCTCAAACTCCCGCGGCTCGCGGTTGGTCAGCACGATCGCTCCCCCGGGCGTCTGACGAACGACGATGTCGAGGTCTTCGCCCAGCTCGCCCTCGCCGGGGAAGCGCAGCGGGGCGTAGGCCTCGACGAGGTCCGGGTCGGCCACGTTCACCAGGCGCAGCTTGATCGGCGGCAGCTCCTGACAAGCTGTGAGAAAAGCGGTCAAGGCGAGCAGGAGGATGATCGTTCGGGGGGTCATGGAGGATCCTCGATCGGGAACGGAATGACGAATGACGAAATCCGAATGACGAACGGTCTCACGAGTCTCCTGAATCAGCCACAGTGGGGCGGGCGTCTCGCCCGCCATCAGGCCGAAGGCCTGAATTGACACCATCTTGCGGCACCCTTCCTGTGGGAACTTGCGGCTTCGCCGCAATGGCGGGCGAGACGCCCACCCCACTGGTGTTCTCCTTCTTGTTGCGACCAGTCGCTTCGCGCCGCGCCCATCATTCGTCATTCGGATTTCGTCATTGCCTTCTCACGGCGTCTATAATCGCCGTTATGACGCCCATCGGCAAGCTGATGCTCGACGCCCCGTTCTTCCAGGCCGGGCTGGCGGGGTATTCGGACGCCGCGATGCGCCTGGTCGCCCGGCGCCACGGCGCGCCCTATTGCGTCACGGAGGCCATGCTCGACCAGTTCCTCATCAACGGCGGCAAGGGCCTGGCGGAGGCGGAACTGGACGCGGCCGACCACCCCATCGCCGGGCAGCTCATGGGCTCGCACCCGAAGGAGATCGCCCAGGGGGCGAAGATCCTGCTGGGGCTGGGGTACGATGTGATCGACATCAACCTCGCATGTCCGGTGAAGAAGATCCGCAAAAAGTGCCGTGGCGGGCACCTGCTCTCCAACCCCGGGGAGGCCGTCGCCATCCTCGATGCCGTCCGTCAGACGGTGGGGCAGGCCGCCCCATGCAGCGTCAAGCTCCGCCGGGGCAGTGACGACTCTGCGGAGGCCGAGCGGAACTTCCGCGCGATCTTCGAGAAGGTGATCGAATTGGGTTACGCCGCCGCGGTGGTACATGGGCGCACGGTCGAACAGAAATACCTCGGCCCGTCGCGCTGGGCGTTCCTGCGCGGGCTGACGGATGAGTACGGGGATATGGAGGGGTTTACGATCGGCGGATCGGGGGACATCTGGGAGGCGGCCGACATCTTCCGCATGATCGAGGAAACGGGCGTGAAGCTGGTGAGCGTCGCCCGCGGGTGCATCGGCAACCCGTGGATCTTCGAGCAGGCGCGGGCGCTGATGCGGGGCGACGCCCC
>JBGTFI010000518.1:0-8818 GCA_041747335.1 Phycisphaeraceae bacterium
GGCTGCTCGACCTCTTCATCACCGACAAAGGCTTCGACCACGCCCAGGCCGAGGCCGCCCACCTGCGCGCCCTGGGGGTGGATGCCCAGATCCTCACCGCGAACCAGGCCCGCGAGCGCGAACCGGCGGCCGGGGACAAGATCCTCGGCGGGATCTTCTTCAGTGAAGACGCGCACCTCACACCCCGCCGATTCCTCGAAACACTCGCCGAGCGGGTGAGACAGGCCGGCGTGACGATCCATCACGCCGCGAAAGTTTCCGCCTTCGAGCGGCGCGGCCGAACCATCCTCGCGGCCCGCACCGATCGCTCGCGTTACGAAGCCGATCAGTTCCTCCTCGCCACCGGCGCATGGTCCGCAGCGCTCGGCCAAGCGCTGCGACTGCGCATCCTCATCGAACCGGCCAAGGGCTACGGCGTCAACGTCCGCCGCGTGCCCGGCCTGCCCGCCATGCCCCTGCGACTCGGGGAGGCAAAGGTCGCCGTCACCCCCATGGGCGACACCGTCCGCTTCGCGGGCACACTCGAACTGGCGGGCATGGACCTCTCGATCAGCCCCCGTCGCGTCGACGCGATCCGCCGCGCCGCCCGCGAGTACCTCAACCTCGCGGCGGCGCCGGATGAGATCGAAGTCTGGCGAGGCCTGCGACCCTGCACCCCCGACGGGCTGCCGCTGCTCGGCAGGCCCAGGCGCTACGACAACCTCCTCCTCGCCGCCGGTCACGCCATGATCGGCCAATCCCTCGGACCCGTCACCGGCAGACTTGTCGCCGAGATGCTCACAGGCCGCCCCATCGACCTCGACCTCTCCCCGCTCGATCCCGATCGGTTCTCATGAGAAAGATGAGACAGCGCCCATAACGAGCCGCGACCGTGAGGGAGCGGAAGCGGCGGGTGGCTGGGGCAGAGGCTCTGCGCCGCCCCAGCATGACGATGCTCGCCGTGCCGCCGATCGATGACTCTCGCCGCGCCGTCCCACCAACCCCTCCCGCGATTACAATACCCCGCGCCCTCTCAACCCCGCGTTCGCCATCGCGTGGAATCAGCCGCATGAGCCTGACGAACCACACCACCGCCCCGACCGGTCCACCGGCTGACATCCCCCCGCGCGACCTTCCGCGCCTGGTCAGCATTGACGCCCTGCGCGGCTTCGACATGTTCTGGATCATCGGCGGCAGCGGGCTGGTCCTGGCGCTGGCGCGACTGCTCGAAGACCCGTGGTGGCACGAGACCCTCTCTTACCACCTCCATCACCCCGAGTGGCACGGCTTTTCCTTCTACGATGTCATCTTCCCCCTCTTCCTCTTCCTCTCCGGCACGACCATGCCCTTCGCGCTCGGCCGGCGCCTCGAACGCGGCGAAGGACGCCTGGGCCTCTACTGGAAGATCCTGCGCCGCTCCGTCCTGCTGATCATCCTGGGAATGATCTACAACGACGCCCTGCGCATCTGGAACCTGGAAGAGACCCGCTTCGCCAGCGTGCTCGGCCGCATCGGCGCCGCCTACTTCTTCGCCGCCCTCATCTTCCTCCACACCCGCCCGCGCGGCCGCCTCATCTGGATGCTCGGCATCCTCTTGGGCTACTGGTTGGCGCTTCGGTTCATCCCCGTCCCGCGTATCGGCACGGGGAACTTAGATCCCGGCATGACCGTCACCGACTACATCGACCGCCAACTCATGCCCGGCAGGCTTTACCAGGGCGTCCGCGACCCTGAAGGCCTCTTCGCCACCGTCCCGGCCGTGGCCACCGCCCTCATGGGCGCGCTCGCCGGCGACCTCCTTCGCCGCGCATCGCTCGGCGGCCACCTCAAGACCCTCTTCCTCCTCATTGCCGCCGCCGCTTCTCTGGCGCTGGGATGGGCGTGGGACTTTATCTTCCCCATCAACAAGAACCTCTGGAGCAGCTCCTTCGTCCTCTACGCCGGCGGGTGGAGTCTGCTCCTGCTGGCCGTCTTTTACCTCATCATTGATGTCTGGCGCCTCAGGTGGCTGGGCTTTTTCTTCGTCGTGATCGGCGTCAACCCGCTGACCATCTACATCGCCCAGAAGTTCATCGACTTCAATCACATGACGGACTTCTTCCTCGGCGGCCTGCTGCGACGCTATGACGCCGCCCTCAACGCCTACGACCCCGCCTGGCCCGCGGTCGCCGCCGCGGGCGCGGTGCTGCTGGTCAAGTGGTGCGTGCTGCTGTTCCTCTATCGCCATCGCATCTTCCTGCGCGTGTGACCATGACCCTCACCAACGCACATCCGCCATCCGCCGATCGCCCGCGCGAGGACGCCGCCGCCATCGCCATGCTGTGGATTCCAGTCGGCGCGGCCCTGGTCGCCGCGCTCATCGTCGCGCTGGCCTTCGGACTGGTGCGCCTCGCGCAGTGGACTGAGCAACACCGCCCCCCGATCGTCACAGACACGGAGGAAGGCGCATTCCTCCTCACCCCGGACCTCGCCGCTCTGCGCGGCGAAAAGGTCGTGGCTCAGACCCGCGATGACGCCGCCATCCTCGAATGGAACGACCTCTACGGCCGCGCCGTCTGGCGCATCTACGCCCCGCAGCCCGGCGAGTATGACGTCACCCTCACTCTCGCCTGCGCCCCCGGTGAGGAGGGCAGCGATGTCTTCATCCGCCTTGCGGGGCAGGAATTGGAGATCGACATCCCCGCCACCGGCGGCTGGGATGACTTCACCCAGGTCGCCGCCGGCCGAGTCAACCTCCCCCAGCGCGGCGTGTACGAGGTGCGCATCGAGGCGGCCAGCCTGGCAGGAACACGCCTGATGAACCTGAAATCGGTGTCCCTGACGCCCGCGGTTAAACTGCCGCCCGTGGTGGAGCCGGAACCGGAACAATCCATCGAGCCCCAGGCTGAGTCACCGCCGCCGCCCCTGCTCCCACCCCCGGAAGCCGAAGAACCGGAGCAAGAAAAAGATTCGCCCGATCCCGCGAATTCGTGACGGTTTTCCAGCCATCCGGTGCTACAATCAACATCGGTCGGCCTGCAATCCGGAGCGGATTCATGACTTCACACATGACGGACCGGAGGTTCTTTGTGACGCGAATCATTCTTTTCGCTTCGGTGGTCCTGGCGGCGGGAACATTCCCGAAGGCCTCATTCGCCCTGATCGCCGGTGGCGGCGATCCCAACCCCCCCGAAACGACCATCATCGAAGGCGACCTCGTCCTTACCGAATCGGACACCACGAGCATTTTGATCGAGGATGCCGAACCCGGCGGGTTCGATCGCATCGAGGTCACCGGCTCGGCGACACTCGGCGGGCTGCTCTCCATCCGGTTCCTGGGCGACATCCATGAAGATGATGTCTTCGAGATCCTTACCGCTCCGAGCGTTTTGGGGGAGTTCGATGATGTCGTGGCCAGGAAATGGCTGGGCATTCAGCGTTACGGCACGGATGTCGTGGTCGGGGAAACTTCAGTCAGCGTTCGCATCATTCCCCCTGCGTTCATTCTCGGCGATATGAACGGCGACGGCCTATTCGATGCCTTCGACGTCGCTCCGTTCGAGCTGGCGCTGGCGAATCCGGACGCATACGCCCTGCAATACCCCGGGCTCAACCCCGTGGAACGAGGCGACCTCACACAGGACGGCCGATTCGATGCCTTCGATGTCCCCACGTTCGAAACAATCTCGGCAGGCGGCGCCTCAACGCCCCTCCCCGAACCCGGCTCGCTGCTCACCCTCACCCTCGGCGGTCTCGCACTGCTGCGTTCCCGTAGGGTGGGCACCGCCCACCACGATTGATCACGGGTTCACGCCCTACGGAGACTCCGCCTCCACGGCCGCGGCCGTGCGCTCGCGCCCATGATGCTGATGCCCGAAGATGAAGTACGCGCAGCTCGCCGCGAACAGAACCGTCCCGCCCACCGACATCAGGTACGAAAACCACACGAAAAACTCCAGCCGCGGCGTCTCGCCCAGCCCCAGATCCTTGTACAGGTAGATGCACACCGAACCCGTGTACCCCAGGGCATCGGCCACGTAGATCGCGAACACCGCCGTCCCCACCACCCGCGTCGAGGCGATCAGCCGGTCAAACAGCACCGACCCGTAAGGCACGTACGCCAGGTACGCCCCCAGCCCATTGAGAACCATCCACGTCGCCCCGTCGATCCTGTCCTGATCCCACAGCAGCGTCCCCACCCCCATGATCGCCAGACCCGACGCCATGATCCCGAACGCCCCGACCAGACCCCAGCGGTTGTCCTTGATCAGGTTCAGCGCCGCCAGCGAGAACATCACCCCGAACGCCACCGGAAGCTCCGTCCGCGTGAACTTGGCGGGCCTGTCTTCGTAACCCAGCGCGATGAACATCTCCTGCCCGAACGAATCGCGGAAGTCCCGGTACGCGGTCAGGAAGAAGTAGACCAGAAACAGCATCGCCAGCCCCGGCAGAAAATGCCGGATGAAGGCCCAGCGGCGCGCCGCGTTCATCGGCTCGCGCTCGACGCGCTCCTTCACGTCCGCCTCGGTCGGCTGCGGCAACTGATTGAGCATCCACACGCACGTCAGAAACGGCCCCAGGAACAGGAACCCCGTCACCGCCGGCATCCAGCTCTCACTCACGCCCCACCCGAGCACCAGGTTCCCCACGTCCTTCACCGCGCCGCTGGCCAGGATGAACGAACAGCTCAGCCCCGCCAGCAGCAGCTCCGACGTGCGCCTCCCCTCCAGGTACCACACCACCATCCCCCACACCATCCCCAGCGGAAGCCCGTTCAGAAAGATCGCGAAGATCTTCAGATCCCCCGGCAGCAGACCGAACAGGATCAGAGACGCCTGCGCCCCCAGAACCAGCATCACCAGCGCGAACGCCCGCGCGCCCGGCCGAATCTCCGAACACACCTTGATCCCGATGTACTTCGACAGCGTGTACCCGATGATCTGACTGATGAGCAGCGCCGTCTTGAGCGTCACTTCCGATCCGAAAAAGCCCTGCCCCTCGAACTGCGCCACCGTGAACGGCCGGCGAAACGCGTACATGCAGAAATAGGTCCAGAACGCCGCGAAGATCGCGTAGAACACGAAGATGAAGTTCGGCGCCGTCTCCAGATAGGGCGTCAAAAGCCTCTGCCTGCGCTCGCTGGCCATAACAGAACTCCTGTGCGATGGCGACCGGCCCGGATCCGACCCGCACGATATCAGACCCCAGCCCGATGCGCACCGCACATCCCACGCCCAAACGCGATTCTAACCCGGCCATATAGGGACTTTGCCGTATTGTGTCTGGGCGTTGTGCGCCTTGCGTCCAGCTCCACTCCGGCACTGTCCCGCCCCCTTTCGTTCATTCGGATTTCGTCATTCATCATTCTTCCCCGCCCCGTCCCCCCGCTATACTCCCCCGCCATGATCCAGGCAGTCACCTTCGACCTCTGGGACACCCTCGTCCACGACGACTCGGATGAGCCCAAACGCAAAGCCTTGGGCCTGCGCAGCAAATACGACGAGCGCCGCCATCTGCTGTGGGAGGCGATTCAGTCCCATCAGCCGATCGACATCGATCTCCTCTGGCGCGCCTACGATGTCGCCGATGCCGCCTTCAACGCCGTCTGGCATGAACAGCACGTCACCTGGACCATCCGTCACCGCCTGGACATCATCCTCAGGGGCCTGAAGATCGAGCTTCCGGCCGAGGCGCTTGACCGTGTCGTCCACGCCCACGAACGGATGGAGGTGGACATCCCCCCGGACATGGTCCAGGGAGCCCCCGAAGCCCTCGCCGCCCTCTCAAAGAACTACAAGCTCGCCATCGCTTCCGACGCCATCGTCACCCCCGGAAGCGCCCTGCGCGATCTGCTCAAAAACCACGGGCTGCTTCAATACTTCTCCGCGTTCGCCTTCTCCGATGAAGTCGGCCGCTCCAAGCCCCATCGCGCCATGTTCGACCACGCCGCCCGTGAACTGGGCGTCGAACTCCACGAGATCGCCCACGTCGGCGACCGCGAACACAACGACATCCTCGGCCCGCGCGCCCTGGGGATGAAAGCCGTCCTCTTCACCGCCGCCCGCGACCGCGGAAGCCACAACACCCAGGCCGACGCCGTCTGCCGCGCCTTCAGCGAACTGCCCGATATCATCGCCCGACTCAATGGATTGCAGATCGCAGATTGAAGATTTCAGATTGAAGACCTTGGACCTTGGACTTTGGACTCAAGAACCTGCACCTTGCAACTTGCCAACCTGCAACTTTCCCCGACCCCAAACCCTACACCCTAAACCCTAAACCCTGCTCAAATGCCCACCGCCCCCCACTATCTCGTCGTTGATGGCTACACCCAAGCCGCCCGTGAGGAGCTACAGGCCGGGGGAGCTTCCATCGCCGCGGACCTCTACGCGAAGATGCTCCTGACCTGCTCGCCCCAGGGCGCCACCTGCGACATCATCTTCCCCTCCGATCCCGGCGCATCCCTGCCGATGGGCGCCGCGCTCGACCGCTACGACGGCATCGCCTGGACCGGGTGCAGCCTCTGCGTCAACGACCGCTGCGACGAGGTCGACCGCCAGATCGCCTTCGCCAAGGCCGCCTACGCCCACGGCGTCCCCGGCTTCGGGAGTTGCTGGGCCGCCCAGATCGCCGTCGTCGCCGCGGGGGGACGCGTCCAGGCCAATCCCAACGGCCGGGAGATGGGCATCGCCCGCAAAATCCAGCTCACCCCCGAAGGCCGGGCCCACCCCATGTACGAGGGCAAGTCCTCCGTCTTCGACGCCTTCATCAGCCACGATGACGAAATCACCCACCTGCCCCCCGGCGCGGTCAAGCTCGCCAGCAACCCCTGGTCCCTCGTCCAGTCCGTCAGCGTCACCCACCTGGGCACACCCTTCTGGGGCCTGCAGTACCACCCCGAATACGACCTGCACGAAATGGCCCGCCTGACGTATTGCCGCATCGACAAGCTCATGAAGCGCGGGTTCTTCCAGGACCGCCCGGCCGCCGAGCGCTACGTCGACCTCCTCGAAACCCTCCACAACGCCCCCGCCCGGAAGGACATCGCCTGGCTGCTGGGCATCGACGCCGACGTGATGAACGAAGACATCCGCCTGACGGAAGTCCGCAACTGGGTCCGAAGAGTCGTTCTGCCGAGGATGGGAAGAAAGTAGGAGCCGCTACCGCCGACCAAGAGGTTCACTGAGAGACCCCTTGTCCGGCACAGCCGGACCTACGGCCGCCCGACCGTAGTCCCGTTCGCCTGACATCCCCCAGGCGCATATACTCTCCACGCTCAGACCGTGGCATCACGCATCTTTCCCGGAATCCCCCTTGAACGAACCTGAATCGATGCAGGACGCCGCCCAACCGGCCTCCCACCCGGAGGGGTTGCCCCACGTCCAGACCACCCCCAACGGGGAGCCGGTCGCCCTGATCTCCGACATCCACGCCAACCTCGACGCCCTCGAAGTCGTCCTGGCGGACATCGAGCGCCGCGGTGTGCAGAAGATCGTCTGCCTGGGCGACATCATCGGGTACGGGCCGAACCCCTGCGAATGCCTCGACCTCATTGAAGACCGCTGCGAATGGGCGCTGATGGGCAATCATGACTTCGCCGTCCTGTACGAACCCACCGCCTTCAACGCCACCGCCGAGGCCGCCGCCTTCTGGACCCGCCGCCAGCTCGAACAGGAGAAGGACGAAGCCCGTCGCGAAAAACGCTGGGCCTTCCTGGGCAACCTCTCCATCCGCCGCCGCGAACGCAACGCGCTGTGGGTCCACGCCTCCCCGCGCAAACCGATCAACGAATACATCTTCCCCGATGACGTCATCACCGCCCCCTCCAAGATGGCGCAGATCTTCGACCGCATCGGCGGCAGGTGCTTCGTCGGACACACCCACGTCTGCGGCGTCTTTACCGACGAGCCGGACTTCTACCCCCCCTCGGAGCTCGGCGGGTCGCACAAGTTCATGGACGCCGAGAAGGTCATCATCAACCCCGGTTCCGTCGGCCAACCGCGCGACCGCGACCCCCGCGCCAGTTACGCCATCCTCTACGAGGACCGAGTGGACTTCTTCCGCCTTGAATACGACATCCAGGCTGTTGTCGATAAGGTCAAAGCCATCGCCGACCTCAACGATTTCCTCGGCCTGAGGCTGCTCGAAGGACGGTAGGTTCGCAGGATGATGACTCAATGCCGCTGATCTATCTCGACAACAACGCGACGACGCAGCCGGCGCCGCAGGTGGTGGCGGCGATGCGAGAGATGCTTGAAACCCAGTGGGCGAACCCCTCGAGCATTCATCGGCTGGGGCAGGCCGCCAGGCAGCGGGTGGAGCTGGCGCGGGAGGCGGCGGCCAGGCTGGTGGGGGTCCACCACCGGGAGATTCTCTTTACTTCCGGAGGAACCGAGGCCGACAACCTGGCGCTTCGGGGTATCCTCGATGCTCCGATGCGCGAAGAGGGTAAGCGGGTTCTGGTGACGACGAAGATCGAGCACTCGGCCGTGCGCGAACCGGCGCAGCGGATGGGCGGCCGGGGGATCGACGTGGTCTATCTGCCCCTGGCCGAGGGCGGACTGGTCGAACCGGGGGCGCTGGAAGCGGCCCTGGACGAGCGCGCGGCCGACGCGATGCTGACGCTGGTGAGCATCATCTGGGTCAACAACGAAACCGGGGCGATTCAACCGCTGGAAGAGCTTGGCGAAGTGATCGAACGGGCGCGGTCTCGCGCCGCCGGGAAGCTCTACTTTCACGTGGACGCGACGCAGGCAGCCGGGAAGATGCCGGTCGACTTCGCGGCCCTTCCGATCGACCTGGCGACGTTCGCGGCGCACAAGTTCCACGGCCCCAAGGGGGTGGGGGCGCTCTACGTACG
>JBGTFI010000519.1:0-7795 GCA_041747335.1 Phycisphaeraceae bacterium
TTCGGCGCCGGCCGGTGAAAACCGGCCGGCCCCCTTCTTCCAGGACGACTCGATAAAGGCAGGCACGCAACGGAAAGGAGTTCTGTCGGATGGTCAGGAATCGAGGCTTCACCCTCATCGAACTGCTCGTGGTCATTTCCGTCATCGCCCTGCTGATCGCGCTGCTTCTTCCGGCGCTGGGGATGGCCAAGGAGGCCGGCAACCGCGGGGTCTGCCTGTCGCAGGAGCGGCAGATTCTGATGGGCATTCACATCTTCCTGGAGGAAGACGGCGCGGCGCTTCGGCCCAGCGTGGGCAAGGATCTTTACGAGGCCCGCCGCAAGAATTACGGGCCTCACATGTTTCCCCTCGCCGGAAACAACGGGTACTGGGTCCGCAGAACCGGCGCGAACACCCGCGACTCGGGCACGCAGGCGATCGAGCTGGACTACGGCGACGGGTTGGCGTACTGGGGCATCTGGTTCCGCGACTACATCCAGGATGCGCGAACCGTCTTCCAGTGCCCCTCGGCCAAGGCGATGGACGGCGAAGCGGGATTTCCCGGCTACGAAGGAGCGCCCACCAGCACCTACGGCATCAATGGCTATAGAGATCCGGCCACGAATCAGGAGGTGCTCCTCGGCCAGTCCCGAGACAACTTCGCCCGACCGGCGCAGACGATCGTGTTCCATGATGCCTTCGAGCACAAGCTCGAAGGCCCGGGGGACTCGCTCGCGGCCATCTGGCCGGAGTCGGCCTCGGAAACGATCAACTTCCGTCAGTGGCGGTTCCATTCCAACCCGGACTACCGCGAGCATTCTCCCTACGAGTACTACCGGCACCTCGGCGCATCCAACATCGGCTGGTACGATGGCCACGCATCGAGCATCCCCGAATCCGACGGGACGGATGTCCCCTACCAGTGGTACACCGGCGAAGCGGGTCAGGACCGCCCCGTCGCCACGCGGCCCACGCGTCGCGGATGAAAGCCTCATCACGTCCAGCCACCGCACGGACCGGCATCGCCACGAACCCCCAACCGAGCCTTCAATCATGAACCCACGTTCGCGCTCGAACGCCTTCACCCTCATCGAACTTCTGGTGGTGATCTCCATCATCGCCCTGCTCATCGCCATGCTCATGCCCGCGCTGGGGCAGGCGCGCCTCAGCGGCGAAACGGCCGTCTGCGGCAGCGCCAGCAAGCAGATCGCCCTGGGCATGAGCATGTACCGCGAAGACTACGAAGACCGCTTCCACCTCGCCCCCAACTACGGCTTGTGGGACAACCCCGCCAACGGCCAGCCGTGGACGCTTGAGGAGATCAACCGGATGATCTCGGGCGTCAGCTCCGGCGCCCACGCCTACTGGGCGGTGGCCTACAAGGAGTACATCAACAACCACCGGCAGATTTTCAGATGCCCCAGTGCCCAACTCATGGACTTGGACACCGGCTACACCGACTGGGTCAATCAGCAGGAATGCACCTACGGGCTGAACGGGTTCCTGACGGTCACTGACAGCAAAGCGTCGCCGAAGCTCGAAGCCACCTTCCCCGACGCCTCCAAGACCATCATCATGCACGACGCATGGGAGCACCTGCTCGAAGCCAACGGGGACATGCTCTCGAGCTTCGACCAGCCGAGGAACATTACCCAGTATCGTGACCGGTCCTATGGCGAACAGGCGGTCTTCGAGTATTACCGCCACCTTGACAGCTCGCAGGTGCTCTGGCTCGACGGGCACGTGTCGCTGATCAAAAAGAGCGACGGGCGCGACATCCCCTCGACGTGGTACAACGGCAAACCGCCCGTTCGGCCGGTCTCGGGCAGCCGCCGCACCGGAAGGAACTGAGCGCCCCTTCGGATCAAACATGGCGCGGGCGGTTGTCAGGCCAACTCCCTGACAACCGCCCGCGTTTTTCATGGACGCTCGGGAACCGCCAGCAGATCCTCCTGCTCGATCGGCTTCGTCAGCCGCTCTTCCCCCACCGCGTGATCGAGTGTGTACGCGCCCACGGCCGTGCGGCGAAGCGATGCGAGGTGACCGCCCGTCCCCAGTCGCTCGCCCAGGTCGCGGGCGAGGCTGCGGATGTACGTCCCCCGACCGCAGACCACCCGCACCGTTGCTACCGGCCATTCATAGGCCAGCAGCTCGATGGCGTCGATGCGCACGATCCGGGCGGCGATCTCCACCGTCTCGCCGCGACGGGCCAGCTTGTACGCCCGCCGACCGTTCACATGCACCGCGCTGAAGGCCGGCGGCCTCTGCTCGATCTCACCCACGAATCCTGCCAGCGTCCGCTCGATCTCGCCCCACTCCGGCGGGCGCCCGCCCGGCGGGGGGACTTCCCTGCGATCGCCCTCGCGGTCGTCGGTCGTCGTGAAGGCCAGGAGGTCGATCCCGGCCTCATAAACCTTCGTCAGCCCCATGAGCGATTCCACGAAGCGCGTCGCGCGGCCGAGGCAGCACACGACCACGCCCGTGGCCAGCGGGTCAAGCGTACCCGCGTGCCCGGTCTTGCAGTTCCCGGCAGCACGCCGCACCCGCCGCACGACATCCATCGAGCTCCACCCCAGGGGTTTATCCACCACCAGCAGCCCGTGGAGGTGCGAAGTTGTACGGGGCTTACCCATAATGAAGGACCGGAGCGGAGAAGAAACCTCCGCGAGTGTAGTCCAACTCAGGGGGGTCACGCTGCCGCTGGGGGGTGGGGGGTGCCCCAGGGCCAGGGCCGTTTAATTCTCAAGGGGCGCGGACCAGGGCGGTGGCTTCTTCGGGGCGGGCGGCGTAGCGGCGTTGGGCGGCGGCTGATTGTCCTTGACCTGCCGGAGATAAGCCCTTTTTTTCCGCGATCTTCCCGGAAAGATCGCGTTGGCAAAATGCCGCGTCACCCGTGATCACCTTGTCCTGAACATCGATCATGTCCAGCAGTTGCAGCGCCGCCTTGTGCTCGCTGGTCTTGGCGTCGACCGCCATCTGCGCCAGCGCGGCCTGGGCCTCGTGCTCGAACACCGCCAACAGGTGAAACCCCGGCAACTGGCTGACAACGGATGCCGCCTGCCGGAGGGTGAACGAGGATCGTCAAGGGTCTGGAACGCCGCGTACAGACTTGCCATGATCCGGTCCTCCATGACCATCGTGATGCCCCACCCGATGCCCTCGGGCATACCAAGGCCACAGCATGAGAATTAGACGGCCCTGGTCGTTGAGGGCGGCGCACTTGCATAATCCTCGGCAATTCACCACCATGAGGGGCTTGCCCTCCTGATGGAGAATGTCCCATGCCCACCCCCGGAAGTTCGCTCAATCCCGCGACCCCATCGACCCCCGGTACTGCGTCAAAACCCGTCGGAAGGAGTTCGGGGGCGAGCGCGTCGCGGGTTCCGCCCCGGCCGGGGTCGCTGACCCGCCGGGAGAAGATCGCGACGATCGTCCATGAGGATTCGCGAGATGCGAGCCTGGCGGTGGCGGGTGAGATCGCGGGACTGATCCGGGACAAGGCTTCGCGCGGGGAGCGCTGCGTGCTGGGTCTGGCGACGGGTTCGACGCCGACGGGCATCTACGCCGAGCTGGTCCGGCTTCACAAGGAAGAGGGTCTGAGCTTCAAGAACGTGGTGACTTTCAATCTGGACGAGTATTACCCGATGCAGCCCAACGCGCTGCAGAGCTATCACCGGTTCATGCACGAGCACCTGTTCGACCACGTGGATATCGAGCCGGGCAACGTCCACATTCCCGACGGGATGATCGCACCGGAGAAGGTTCACGAACACTGCCAGGTGTACGAGCAGATGATCGCGGAGGCGGGGGGCATCGACCTTCAGATTCTGGGGATCGGCAGGACGGGTCACATCGGGTTCAACGAGCCCGGTTCGGGCAAGGACAGCCGGACGCGGCTGATCACGCTCGATCGTGTGACGCGATTGGACGCGGCTTCGGACTTCTTCGGGGAAGAGTACGTTCCGCGCCAGGCGATGACGATGGGCGTGGCGACGATCCTCGATGCCCGGCGGCTGATTCTGCTGGCGTTCGGGGAGGGCAAGGCGCCGGTGGTGGCGCGGGCGATCGAGGGTCCGATCACGGAGACGATCGCGGCGAGCTTTCTTCAGCAGCACCGTAACGCGACGATCATGCTCGACGCGGCGGCGGCGGCCGAGCTGACGCGCTACAAGACCCCGTGGCTGCTGGGCGAGGTGGCGTGGACGCCCAAGCTGATCCGCAGGGCGGTGATCTGGCTGGCGGACAAGGAGCAGAAGCCGATCCTGAAGCTGACGGAGGAGCATTACAACGAGTCGGGACTGCAGGACCTTCTGGCGGCGCACGGGGCGGCGTACGAGATCAACGTCGAGGTGTTCCGGGCGCTTCAGGACACGATCAACGGTTGGCCGGGGGGCAAACCGGTTCATGCGCGGAGGGCGACGGATCCGCCTCACCGCATCGACGAGGTCTATCCCAAGCGGATCGTGGTCTTCTCGCCGCACCCCGATGACGACGTGATCTCGATGGGGGGGACGCTGATCCGCCTGGCGGACCAGGGGCACGAGGTTCACGTGGCGTACCAGGTGTCGGGGAACATCGCGGTGTTCGATGACGACGCGATCCGGTTCGCGGACTTCACGACGGAGTTCAACCACCACTTCGACATCGGGAAGGACAAGACCTCGCAACTCGCGGCCGAGGTGGCGGAGTTTCTCAAGCACAAGAAGCCGGGTCAGATCGACTCGGCCCAGGTTCAGACAATCAAGGCGCTGATTCGCCGGGGGGAAGCGCGTGCGGGGGGGCGGTGCTGCGGGGTGCCGGAATCGAACCTTCACTTCCTGGACATGCCGTTCTACGAGACGGGCGTGGTCAGGAAGAAGCCGCTGAGCGAGGCGGACATTCAGATCATCGTGGAGCTGCTCGAACGGATCAAGCCGCACCAGATCTACGCGGCGGGCGACCTCTCGGACCCGCACGGCACGCACCGCACCTGCCTGGCGGCCATCTTCCGCGCCATCGAGCGCGTGCGCGAGCAGCCGTGGTTCAAGGGCTGCAAGGTGTGGCTGTACCGCGGCGCGTGGCAGGAGTGGGGCGTGGAGGAGATCGACATGGCGGTTCCGATCTCGCCGCAGGAGCTCGACCGCAAACGCCACGCGATCTTCAAGCACCAGTCGCAGAAGGACAAGGCGCTGTTTCCGGGGCACGATGAACGCGAGTTCTGGGAGCGCGCGGAAGACCGCAACCGCGGCACGGCCAAGCGGTACGACAAGCTGGGCATGGCCGAGTACGAGGCGATGGAGGGTTTCGTGCTGTGGCAGGGAACCGAGAAAGACCGCCGGTGGGGATAGGGGGTATGGTGAATGCACGAAATCCGAATGACGAATGCACTCAAGAATTAGTGGGGCGGGCGTCTCGCCCGCCATTGCGGCGAAGCCGCAAATTCCCAACGGGAAGGGCCGCAACATGTTGTCATTTCAGGCCTTTGGCCTGATGGCGGGCGAGACGCCCGCCCCACTGTCAAGAAGGTTGCAATAGGAGAATCTTTCCAGGAAAACAAGTTTCTGGATGATATCAACGATTGCACGACGTCGCTCAACCTGCAATGTGCAACTTGCCAACTTCTCGGACTTCGGACTTCGGACTTTGGACTTTGGACTTTGGACTTTGGACTTCGGACTCCCCCCATGCGGCCGAGGCATCTTGATTTGAAGAAGGATCGCGGGTTGACCGTCGAGTGGGAGGACGGGACGACGAGCTATTACTCGATCGCGTACCTGCGGCGGATGTCGCCGTCGGCCGAGCAGAGACAGCTTCGCGAGGAGATGGCGCGCAATCCGCTGACGGTGCTGCCGTCATCGCCCGCCGCCTCATCGGGGGAGGCGCTCACGGCGACGGGGGCGGAGCTGGTGGGGAACTACGCGGTGAAGATCCGTTTTTCGGACGGGCACGACACGGGTCTGTATTCGTGGGAGTACCTCAGGAGCATCGATCCGGGGCGGACGCCTTCGTAGGGTGGGCAATGCCCACCGTGCGGTGAGTCCGGGCTTGATCGTGCTGGGCGGCACCCACCCTGACATGCATCGACCTGCCGAGTTCACCCTGGGATCAAGATGCCCGGCCGGTCAATCCGTGATGTCTACGCGGGCTCAATGAAGTCGATGTCGCCGGGGTTTGGGATGAGGCCGGCCTCGGCGGCGTCTTGCAGGAAGCGGCGGACGGCCTCGCGCCCGGTGTCGCCGTAATCGAGCGTCCAGTCGTTGACGTACATGCCGACGAAGCGGTCGGCCAGGTCCGCGCCCATGTCGCGTGCGTAGTTAAGGGCGTACTCGACGGCCTCTTCCCGGTGGGACAGCGCGTACCTGATCGACTCCAGCAGGATGCCGCAGATGCGGGGCATCTCATCGCCAAGGTCGCGGCGGATGGCGTTGCCGCCCAGCGGCAGAGGAAGGTTGCGCGTTTCTTTCCACCAGGCGCCAAGGTCCGCGACGCAGGTCAGACCGCTCTTGGCGTAGGTGAGCTGCCCTTCGTGGATGATCAGTCCCGCGTCGTACCGGCCTTCGATGACGGCGGGGATGATCTGGTCGAACATGACCACATCGTAGTGGGGCACGCGCTCACCCAGCATCAGTGACAGGGCCAGGAACGCGCTGGTGCGCTCGCCGGGCACGGCGATGCGCACGTTCTTGAGGTCGTCCACGGTCAGCGAGGCGCGTCGGGGCGAGACCGGTGCGACGACCATCGGCCCGTAGCCGTCCCCCATCGACGACCCGCAGCTTGTCAGCGCATAATCCTTCGCCACGTACGGGTACTGATGGATCGACAGCGCCGTGATCTCCAGCTCGCCGCGCGCGCTGCGTTCGTTGAGGGACTGGATGTCTTCGAGGACGTGGACGAAGTCATACTCACCGGTGTTGATGGTCGGCTTGTAGCTCCTGCCGCCGGGGCCGCCGCCGTCAGGGAAGTTCGCGAGCGGATACCACATGAAGGCATCGTCGGGGTCGGGGCTGTGGCCGATGCGGAGGGTCTTGCGTGGGGGCATGGTGATAAAGGCGGGGGGGTTGGGGCGGGGAGGGCCGCTCGTTCAGGGCGCGCTCTCCTGCCCGCGCGGACGCGGGGCCAGCCCTTCGAGCGGCGGGGGGAGGGTGAGGTCCGGCGGAATGTCGGCAATTTTTAGGGCCTGGGCGCGGTTGACGATCCGGGTCATGAGCTGGCGCTCGAAGACTTCATCGCGTCCGACGACCAGCCAGTAGGCCGGCTCAATGCCCCGCCGTCGGTACTCCGTGGGCGTCGATGAGAGCGATGCGAACATCTGATGCCCCCGGGTGCTGCCCGTGAGGTATCGCGTGGGGAGCTGCACGCGCTCGATCACGGATTCGACGCGCGCCCGCGGGCCGCCGGGGCGATCCTTTTCGATGACGATGGAAGTCACCCGCCGCTCATCGTGGGCGGTGGAGCGCAGCGCGTCGTTGAGCGTCTGGTGCTCGCCGCGCCAGGGTTCGAGGACGGTTCCAAGAGGCTCGGGGCGGGTGGTCACCAGCCCGAAGCGGTGGTCCTGGCGATCGAGGGTCAGCCCGGCTTCCTCGAGGATCTGCTCGGAGGCGCGGTAGATGTAGTCGTAGTCGTCGGGGGCGATGTCGATCGGGTTGGCCGAGAGTTCCTCCCGCGCGGCGCATCCCGCGCCCGAAAACGCGATCAGAGTCAGCAGAATCACAACGGCTCTCGAAAGCATGGGGGCATCGTAACAGCGGTTTGGGGGGTCGGGCAACGCCGCGGATGGCTGGGGCAGAGGCTTTGCGCCGCCCCAGCACGCAGACTCGCTGGGGCGGCGCTCGAAGAC
>JBGTFI010000520.1:0-3403 GCA_041747335.1 Phycisphaeraceae bacterium
ATGGGCGCAGCTCGCCGTCGAGGGCGCCGCCGCGCACGGCGCCGCGGAGTTTTTCGGGCTGCGCGCCACCGGGGGGCGCTTCGTCTTCGTCATCGACAAATCCGGTTCCATGCGCGGCCAGCGCATGGACGCCGCGAAAGAGGAGATCTTCCGCTCCGTCCTTCGTCTGGGCGAGAAGGTCGAGTTCCTCGTGATCTTCTACGATCAGCAGTATGTCACCATGCCCGTTCGAAACCTCGTCGCCGCCACCCGCGCCAACAAGCGCGACGCCCTGGCGTGGGTCGGCTCGATCCAGCCCGAGGGCGGCACGCGACCGCTCGAAGCCATGCAGTTCGCCCTCGCCCTCGAACCCGACGCCGTCTGGCTGCTCTCCGACGGCGAGTTCGACGAGTCCTATGCGGTGGACATCCAGCGCGCCAACGCCCAAGGCCAGGCGGTCATCCACACCATCGCGTTTCACAGCCTCGGCGGTGAGCCGGTGCTCCGACGCATCGCGCGCGAGAATCGCGGCGAGTTCCGCTTCATCCCACCGCCCTGAGCGCCCCCGGCCGCACTCATGAAAGGCCCCTCCGTTTGATCCCCATGCAACCCATGCGACGCGCCACCCGGCGGCGGCGCGATGTCGGCATCATTCTGCTGACGGTCGCGCTCGTGCTCCTGTGCCCCGTCGCTCAGGCGATGGCGCAGAGTGACGACCCGGCCGGCGCCGCCCCGCGCGTCTCCCTCTGGCAGCTCGTGCAGTCCGGCGGCATGGTGGGATACTGCATCCTCCTGATGTCGCTCGTCGCCACCGCGCTGGTGATCGAGCACTTTCTCTCCATCCGCCGCGAAACGCTCCTGCCCCGGCAGCTCGAGGCCGACCTTGAACAGGCCATCACCGCCGGCGACCTCCCCCGCGCCCGCGATCTCTGCGCTTCGGACGGATCGCTGCTGGCGCGCATCGTCGATACGGGCCTGGCGAACGCCAACTCCATGTTCGGCTTCCTCGACATGCAGAACGCCATGCAGGAAGTCAGCGAGCGGCACGTCGGCGCGCTGTATCGCAAGCTCGAATACCTCTCCTTCATCGCCACCACCGCCCCCATGCTCGGGCTGCTGGGGACCGTCACCGGCATGATCGCGTCCTTCAACACCATCTCCCTCACCGAAGGCGCCGCCAGCCCCGCCCAGCTCGCCGGCGGAATCTCCGAAGCGCTGGTCACCACCTGCATGGGCCTGATTCTCGCCATCCCCGCCACGTTCTTCGTTTCGCTGTTCCGCAACCGCGTCGAGACCTACGTCGCCGAGGCCGAATCCGTCGTGGAACGGCTCATGGGCCGCTTCCGTTCCGCCTCCGCCGCGCGATGATGTCCGGTGGACCCCATGCGCTTGCACAGACCCCCACGATTCCAAGGCGCGCGCATCAACATCGCCCCCCTTATCGACGTGGTGTTCCTCCTGATCATCTTCAGCATGACCATCACGCAGTTCAAACGTGCCGAGTTCGAGAAGCTCGAGCTCCCCCGCGCCACTCAGGGCCGCGACCTCCCCGATGCCGCCGTCCGCCTGACCGTCAACGTCGGCCACGACGGCCGCATCGTCATGGACGGCCGCGAGTGGTCCCCGGCCGGCCTGGACGCCATGCTCGCGGAACACGCTCGCCGCCACGGTGGGGCCTCGATCGATGTCCTGCTCCGCGGCGACCGCCGCGTCGACTGGCACGCCGTGCGTGAAGTCATGAGCGCCTGCGGAAGACAGGGTATCGGCCGCGTTCGACTGGCCGTCGCCGACGCCCCCGCCGATACCGCACCATGATCCACCGCCATGCGACTGACCCGACAGATCCACAAACCCACCCCGCCCAGCCTCAACATGGCCGCCATGATCGACGTGGTGTTCCTGCTGCTGATCTACTTTCTGCTGACGCTGGTGTTCATGGATCCCGAACGTAGCCTCCTCTCCCAGCTTCCCAACATCGGCCAGAACCAGGCGACAGCGCAGGTGCGGGACTTCGAGCCTGTGCGCATCACACTCCACCCCGCCCCCGCCCCCGGCAGCGTCCCGCCCGTGCGCATCGTGATTGATGGCGCCGCCGTCGAGGGCTACGAACAACTCCAAGTCGAACTCAAGCTCCGCCGCGCCATCGCGGACATCCCCGTCATCATTCAGGGGGATGATGCGCTGCCGTTCGATTACTTCGTCCGCGCGCTGGATGCCTGCCATCAGGCCGACCTCCAAAACGTCGCCTTCTCCGCGGGTCAGGGAGACCGGCCATGACGGCCCTGAATCCTTTCATCACGCTCGTCCCGCGAGGGTGGATCCTCGCCGTCCTCCTGGTGATCGCCCTTCCGGGGCTGTGTGCCGTCGCCCAGCCGGTCGATCAGCGCATCGAAACGATCCTTCGTCGCGCGCAGCGTGAAAGCACCCTCACCCGCGCTAGTGAGCTTACGGACCAGGCCGAGCAGTTGCGCCGCTCGGCCACCGGCGCGCTCTCACAGACCGAATCCCTCCGCCTCGAAGCCGATGTCCTGCTCGCCCGCGGGCGCATCGCCGCCCGATTCGCCGCGACCCCTGGACATGACGCCAAGGAACTGCGCAACGCGGCCGCCCGCGATCTCCATCACGCCATGCGCCTCTATCGCCAGGTGCGCACCGACGCCGAGGCCGCCGCCAAAGTGATCGAGGATCGCGCCGTCAAGGTCGGCCAGGACTACACCGGCAACCGCCAGTGGCGGAACCTCATCGGCGACGCCACACGCACCGTCTACACCATCGCCTGGTGTCAGCACGCGCTCGGCGGCGTCGTCGAAACGCCCATCGAGCGGGAAACCCACCTGCGCGACGCCATCAACGGCTTCAAGCAGTTCACCGACGGCGGTTACCGCAACCACCCGATCATCGTCGATGCCTTCCTCGGGCAGGCGCTTTGCCTCTTCGAGCAGAAGGACTACTTCGCCATCAAATCCCTGCTCCAGGGCGTGACCGCGCAGACCGCCCCGCACGAGGCATGGCAGAAGTTCTCCCTGGTCAAGATGCAGGCCTTCCAGGCGATGCCCTCGCACCTCGAAGTCGAAACCGCGGCCCGCGCGTACTTCGACTCCCTCCCGGCGGACCACGCCCTCGACCCCATCGACCTCTCCATGCTCCTGATCCGCGCCCAGAGCCTCGCTTCGCTCGCGAGCGAACGCCAGAATCCCCAGGCCTACCGCTCGTTTCAACCGGCGCTCGACGCCGTCGTCGCCCGGCTTATTGAGCACGGTGAACCCTGGGCCTCCCGCGTCGCCGCGGCCGTCGGCGATTCCGGCGCGGCCGCGCACTCAACAGTCCTGCTGAGTATCCGGGAGGACTTCGAGTCCTCGCGCTATCAGCAGGCTTTCGACGCCGCGGCGCGTCTGCTCGCCGATGCCGCATCGCCGCCGGCGCC
>JBGTFI010000521.1:0-3397 GCA_041747335.1 Phycisphaeraceae bacterium
GGGCGCTCCGGGCGCTCGGCGCCCTGTGATTCCGCGCGCTGCGCCTCGGTCATCATCATCATGCCCTCTGCGCTCTCGTCCGCGGGCCAATGCACTTCCACCCGAGGCCCGGCGAGAGGCTGGGGCGCAGGTTCCGCCTCAGGTAGCTCCTGAGCGACCACCGACCCGCCCAGGATCACGATCGCCGCCAGCACCGCCGCCGCCATCTCAATCGTTCGCCGCATGACATGCTCCCTGCGAGGTTCGCGCACAACTGACATCCTTCGCCCCTCCCCCTCCAACGTCAACCCGCCCGCACTTATTGCCTTTTTACCCTCCCTTCCCCATCACCTGTCCTCCGCCTATGATGCCTTTACCCCCCCAGCCAGGCCCTCCCACAAGGATTCCCCCCATGCCCGTGACCAAAGAGCAGGTGCTCGAACAACTTCGCACCGTCAACGACCCGGAGCTGCACAAAGACCTTGTGACTCTGAACATGGTCAAGAATGTCGCCGTCTGCGATGATGCCGTCCGCATCGTCGTCGAGCTGACCACCCCGGCTTGTCCGCTCAAGGATCAGATTGAGAAGGATGTCTCCGCCGCCGTCCGTCGCGTCCCCGGTGTGAACACCGTGAACGTGGACTTCACCGCCAACGTTCAGGCCTCGCCGCAGCAGCGGGCGAAATCGGACAATCCGCTTCCGGGGGTGAAGCAGATCGTGGCCGTGGGGGCTGGGAAGGGGGGCGTCGGAAAGAGCACCATCGCCGTGAACGTTGCCGTGGGGCTGGCGCGCGAGGGCGCAGCCGTCGGGCTGCTCGACGCGGACATCTACGGGCCGTCGCTGCCGACCATGCTCGGGCTGGACGGCCTGCACCCGCGCACCACCGCGGGCAACCTCATCGTGCCGTTCGAGGTTCATGGGATCAAGGCGATGACCATCGGTAAGCTGGTCGATCCCGATAAACCGCTCATCTGGCGCGGGCCGATGGCGCACGGCGCGTTCCGGCAGCTCGCCACGCAGACGGACTGGGGGAATCTCGACTACCTCATCATCGACCTGCCCCCCGGCACGGGCGATGTCCCGCTGACGATGGCCCAGCTACTGCCGCTGACCGGCGCGGTGGTGGTCTGCACGCCCCAGCGGGTGGCGCAGGATGATGCCCGACGGGCGATCGCCATGTTCCGCCAGCTTCAGATCGATCTGCTGGGCGTGGTCGAGAACATGAGCTACTTCATCGGGGATGATGGCAGGGAGTACGACATCTTCGGCAAGGGCGGCGCGCAGCTCATGGCCGAGCAGATGAACACCCCCTTCCTGGGCGCGGTGCCGATCAACATGGCGCTCCGCGAGAACAGCGACACGGGCAACCCCACGGCCAACTTCGAGGCCGACGATCAACTCGCCTCGGAGCTTCAGGCGGTCGTCCGCGCCCTGGCGGGGCAGATCAGCGTCGCCACGGCGCAGCGCGGCGGGCTTGTGCAGCCGACCATCAGTGTGAGCTGAGGGGGGCGACGCGCGGTTTTCCCTCGGACAAGCTCAACGTTCAGGCAATTGGATTCTCTCCGATGCACGGAGCGCCTGCCGATCGACCACGATCGCCGGGCCGGTGAGCCGCTGGGTGAAGCCGGGGGAGTCGAACGATATCCGTCCGCCCGGCCAGTTGACATACAAAATCCAGCGAAAGGAAGTGTGTCCGTTGGGACACGTCACCGGCTCACGTTCGATGCCATCCAGTGGAAACGGGCCGAAAGCCCACCCACTGTAGTCTAGTTCGATCCGCAGGTCGGAAACTTCGTGGAACCGGAGAACGGCCGGGGCGATCCGAAAGTGGAACACATCGCCCCGATTGATCCATTCAAGGATGTAGTCAAGGTCGAGGATCAGCTCCCCGGTCCCGGTGTTGTCATCGCCCTCGACGATCCACAGCGCGTGGACGGGGCAGTCGTGCCAGCCAAGGATGGGGAAGTCGGCGGTGGTGCAGGAGGGGAGGGGCATGGGGGGCGGAGCAGGGTGAAGGTACTCTTCAGGGTGCAGCTTCCTATACTCCCACTGGAGGTCACGGGGCCATCCGGTGCGGGGGCGCGGGGTCGGTTACTTGCGCTTTACTTCCCGGAACGAAGGGGCCTCCGCCAGGGTGAACACCAGCAGTTCCTCGCCGGTCACCGTGCTGATATCGTGATGCAGGCTCGCCACCTGAACGACGGTGATCTCCTGGATCATCGCTTCGAGCAGCGGGCGAGCCGTCTCCACCAATTGCGTCCGCACCTGCTTGAGCAATTCCCGCCCCTTGTCCAGGGGCAGGGTCTTGACCAGTTGCTGCTCGGCGGCGGTCAGCACGCCCTGAAGGCGCACCACCACCAGATCATTGATCAGGTAAGCGTGGATGTCCTTGGGCCCTCGGCCCATGTATTCCTGCTCGAAGCGGCTGACGCCTTCACAGATGGCGGATTCGATTTCACCTTGCGTTTTCATGGCGACCTCGGCTCGGCCGCGGGCTCCCGGCACGGTCTCAACGCAGCAGTTACCGGCAACTTGCCGATCAAGCTCCCGCCCGCGTCCAGCCGCGCCCGCCCGTCCGATGAGTGCCAAAATAATGTAAATGAACCGGGATTTCAAGATTCCCCTTGCTTTCCCGGTTTGACTCGCTACAGTGATGGATAGCAACGGAGCGCGGACGGATCAGGAATCGGCTCCGGTGTCGGATGACTGGATGAAGGGTAGGTCGCTTCGGCGGCAGGCCCGTTGACGAGTAAGCCGACTTGGTTCAGCACCTGTTTTTTCAGGTGTCGAACCAGGTCGGCTTTTTTTTTGGCGCCTCGACAACGCGGGCGGACAACGGAAACTGAGGATAAGTCCCATGTCAGAGAACGAACGATCCATGGCGCAGCAGGTGGCCCAGGCCGCCAGCGCCCTCCAGAAGCACCGGACCGGTCACGCGCCCAGGGCGGCGACCGTGGTGGTGAGCGGGGAGACGCTGGTGCTCACACTCGACACGGCGTTGACTTTGCCTGGTCGAACGCCGGAAAGGAGGCAGTCCATGTCCACCAGACAACGATCATGACGAACGGTTCGGTGTGATGATGCCGCGTGCGCGGCGATCCTGAAAGCAGTGTTGGAAGAACTCTTACTCAAGGCGAGAACACGATGAAACGACTCATGTTAGCAACCGCGGTGCTGGTGGCCGGTGGATGCGGAAGCACCCAATCCCAGCCCACAGTCCAGAACAACCCGACGCCAAGCTACCCGGCGACACGTCAGGACTACGCTTCAACACAACAGCCCAATCTGGTCGGCCCGCGCGGCGCCCAGGGCCCTGCCGGGGCAAGGGGTGAGCAGGGGCCAACCGGACAGGCCGGTCCCTCAGGCTACGCCGTGGCGGGTCCGGTCGGTCCCGAAGGTTCCAGTGGAGCGACGGGT
>JBGTFI010000522.1:0-10366 GCA_041747335.1 Phycisphaeraceae bacterium
GCCACCCCGTCGGCGCCGCTGCTCACGATCTCCTGCGCCCGCGATCTGCCCCCGCGCTGGTCCGGGCCGTCGTCGAACCACATCCGCCCGCCTCCCGCGCCGCAGCATGAAGTTTCCCGGCCATGACGCGGCAGTTCGATGAAGCCGCTCGTGTCGTCCCCACCGCCCCCCGCCGAGACGGTCAACTGCACCAGCGTTCGCGGCGCCGCCGTCTCGCCCTGCACCCGTGCCAGGTAGCACGGATCGTGCAGCGTCAGCTTCATCTCCCGCTCGCTCGCCAGACCGCGCTCGACCTTCAGCCGGCCATCCTTAATAAGCAGCGCCAGGAACTGCGTGTGATGGATCACTTCATACGTTCCGCCGAACTGCGGATAGTCCTGCCTCAGGCTGTTCATGCAGTGCGGGCAGTGCGTGAGAATCTTCGTGACCTTGTGGGCGGCCAGCGTCTCGATGTTCGCCTGCGCCAGCTCCTGAAAGACGAACTCATCACCCATGCGCCTGGCCGATTCGCCCGTGCAGCGCTCGTAGTTGCCCAGCACGGCGAAGTTCACGTTCGCCGCCTGGAGCAGCCGGACGACGCTCCGCGCGGTCTTACGCGCCCGGCGGTCGTACGCGGCCGCGCACCCCACCCAGTAGAGCACCTCGAAGTCCGGGTTGGTCTCGACCGTCGGCACGTCCAGACCTTCGGCCCACGCCAGACGCTCCTTGGCCGGCAACCCCCACGGGTTGCCGCTTCGCTGCGCCTTGGCGAGCGCCTGCGCGGGCGAACCGCGCAGCGAACCCTCCGCGATCAGATGCCTCCGCATGTCCGTGATCAGTTCCATCGGCCGAACCCCCAGCGGACACACCTCCACGCAGGCGCTGCAGGTCGTACACGACCATAACGTCTCGGCGCCGATCACCTCCCCGTGAAGGGATGCGGAACCTGTCCCCACCGCGTTCATCTGAGCGCGGAGGTCCTGCACCACGTCCCGCGGCGACAGCGGCTTGCCCGCTTCGTAGGCCGGGCACGCGTCCTGACAGCGCCCGCACGAGACGCAGGCATCAAGCTCCAGAAGCTGCCGTCGCGTGAAGTGCTCAAGTTCGGACACTCCCACCCGCCCGGTTTCTTCGACCTCTTCGAGGGCGATGGCCGTCATCGCCCCCAGTTTTTTCTCGTGGAGCGTCACGTTCACCACACCCGCCAGGGCGTGCAGGAGTCGCGTGTACGGGAAGGCCGCGATCAGCCCCAGCGCCGCGATCGCGTGGAACCACCACAGGGCAAAGTGGATCCCTGAAGCGCCCGCCTGATCGACGCCCATCGCCTCGAACCCCCGCGCGGTGACAAGCCCCACGAACGAAAACCCCGGCAGGTAGGTTGCTTCACGGATGATCCGCAATCCCTCCACCAGGTACCCCGTTACGCCGATTACCAGCAGCCCGCCCAGCACCGCGTGGTCGGTCCAGTGCCTGCCGATGCTCGTGCCCCCGCGCAGCCGACGCAGCCAGAACCACGCGCAACCGGCCAGGAACGCCAGCCCGAACGCATCGAGCGTCGCCTCGTAGATCGCGTAGTAAACGCCCTTGTGAAAGACCGGCTCGCCGGGTGCGCGCCCCATCAGGTCCGCCAGCCAGTGCTCGATGGCGATCAGCGTCGTGCCGATCAACAGCACGACAAAACCGGCGAACAGCAGCACGTGCGCCACACTGGCCGCCCCACGCCCCAGCACCGCGCGCTGCACGAGGATGCGCACGATAAAGCGCCAAAGTGCTTGCCTGATGTCGCTGCGCTCATCGGTCTTGCGCCCGATGCGCCATAGCCGCGCTCGGCGATGAACGCCCCAGGCGAAGCAGGCGATCGACGCGATCGACAGCAGGTAGAAAATGGCCTTGCCCGCGGGCGGGATGTTGCCGAAGACCTCGCGCGTGAGCATGGGGGCGGTGTTGGCGAGATACATGAGCGGCATGATAGGGCGTCAGGGGGACTCTCCAAGTGGCATGTGGTGATGATGGCCACATGCCCACGCTGCGCGAGGGCATGGCACCCCGGTTCCGGATGCCCTCAGGCCCGTGAGCCCGCCGCGAGCTTTTCGATCAGTTGCGGGACCACCTCGTAGATATCCGCCACCAGGCCGTAGTCCGCCATCTCGAAGATCGGCGCATCGGGGTCGCTGTTGATCGCCGCGATGACCTTCGAGTTCTTCATGCCCGCCAGGTGCTGCACCGCCCCGGAGATGCCCAGGGCCAGGTAAAGCTCCGGCGCGACGATCTTGCCCGTCTGCCCGACCTGAAGCTCGTTGCGGGTGATGCCCGCATCCACCAGCGCCCGCGAGCTGCCGGTCGCCCCGCCCAGGGCGTCCGCCAGACCGCCGACGAGTTTCTCGAAGTCCTCGCTGCTCTTGATCGCCCGCCCGCCCGACACCACGATCCGCGCCTCGGTCACATCCGGGCGATCGCTCTTCTTCGAGTCGATCCGCTCAAAGGCGATGTGATCCGGCAGCGCGGCCACATCAACCTTGGCCGCTTCGATCGCACCCGGCGAATCGAGATCCTCCGCCGGCGCATACGCGGACGGCCGAACCGTCACCACCTGCGGTAAGCCCAGCAGCCGCACCGTCGCGGTGACGCCCCCGGCGTACATCGGCCGGCGAAAATAAAGCTCGCCGCCGCGATACTCATGGCCCACCACTTCGCTGGCCATCACTCCGCCCAGCAGCGCCGCGGCCCGTGAGACGATGTCCCTGGCGAACGTTCCGGCCGCGGCCACGATCATCTCCGCCCCGCGCGCCTTGGCCACCTGCGCGATCACCTGCGCGTAACGATCCGCCACCGGGTGCTGCAGCGCCTCGTGGTCGGCCGCGAGGACCGCCGCGAACCGCGCCGCGTCCGCGGCGACGTGACCGACGTCGTAGCCGATCACCAGGCTCTCGACCGTGCCGCTCATGGATCGCGCGATCTCTCCGGCGAAGCCGAGCGCCGATCGGCTGGCCAGGCGCACGGACTGCTGATCGTGTTCGATGATGACGAGGATCTTCATGATTGAGTTCGTCGGTTGATTCGGGGAAACCGCTTCCTGACGGGCGCGGCTCGCTCTAGAGAACGCCCGCGTCATCGCGGAGTTTTGTGAGCAGCTCGTCGATGCTCGACACCCGCACGCACTGTCGCTTGGACGACGCCGCCTCGAGCGCCACCACCTCGATGCGCGGCTGAATGTCGACGCCCAGTTCCGAAAACGCCACTCGTTCGATCGGTTTCTTGCGCGCCTTGAGGATGCTCGGCAACGAGGCGTAGCGCGGCTCGTTGAGGCGCAGGTCCGCGGTGACCACCGCGGGCAGGCGCACACGCACCGTCTCGATCCCGCTGTCGGTCTCCCGCGCCACGCGCAGCTCGCGCTGGCCGATGAACTCGACTTTCGAGGCGAACGTCGCCTGGGGCCAGTCCAGCAGGGCGGCCAGGAACTGCCCGGTCTGTCCAAGGTCGTCATCCACCGCCTGCTTGCCCATGAGGACCAGGTCCGGCCGCTCGCGCTCCACCAGCGCCGCGAGCGTTCGGGCCACGTTCCACGGGTCGAGGTCGGTGCCGCTTTCGATGATCATCGCCCGGTCGGCCCCCATCGCCAGGGCGCTGCGCAGCTCGTCCTCGTACACGTCCCCGCCGATGCCGACAGCCAGGATCTCCGTCTCCCCGGCTTGTGCTTCACGGATGCGCAGCGCCTCCTCCAGCGCGATCGCGTCAAAGGGGTTGATGACGTACGGCAGGCTGCTCGCATCGATGGACCGGCCATCGTCGCTCACGGGGATGCGCTGATCGGTGTCCGGAACACGCTTGGTGGGAACGAGGATCTTCATGGTGAACGGGTCAATGCTCGATCATCAGGTTGGATACAAGTGATGAATGTCCTCAGATTCAGTAGGGCGGGCGTCTCGCCCGCCATTGCGGCGCAGCCGCAAATCCCCATCGGTGAGGTGCTGCATGGCGATGTCACTTCAGGCCTTCGGCCTGACGGCGGGCGAGACGCCCGCCCCACTGTCCATACGGCATCGAACGGTTTCCCTTTATTGTCATTCGTCATTCCCCCCTTTGGGGGTCATGCCGTTGCCGCCGTCTTGCCCTCCACCTTGCCGTAGTAACTGGCGTACATCTGGCGACATTTCCGCTTGATCTCGTCGCGCGTCTCGTAGCCGGGCAGGTCGTAGAAGCGGTCGGCCTCGATCGCCGCGATGTCGTAGGCCGACCGCCCATCGAGGATCAGCTCCGCCATGATGACGCCGATCGTCGGGCTTTGAACGATCCCGTGCCCGGAGAAACCCGAGCAGTGATAAAGCCCCTCCACCGCAGGCAACGCGCCGCAGAAGGGCTTGCCGTCGGGCGTGAAGGTCATGATCCCGCGGGTGATGGTCATCGGCGTGCGCTCGTTGATCCACGGATAACGCTGGTGCGCGGCATCGATCAGGATCGCCACGTTCAGACTTCCCGGCTTGGCCTTGAGCGAGGACATGTCGAAATCATCCGGCAGGGCGCCGGTGTCCCACTCTTCGGGCTCGGCCTCGTACGTGCCCACGATCAACCCGCCGGACTCCGGCCGGGCGTAGATGCGATGATGCCGGTCGCGGATCGCCGGGCTGAGCCGATCCACCGGGTGCTTCGGATCCGGCCGGGTCGTCAAGTAATAGTGGCCGATCGCCGCGGTCGCCAGCGTCTCTTCCGCCAACTCCGCGATGAGGTACGACCACGGCCCGGCCGCGTTCACGATCACCGGCGCGAAGAAGTCACCCTTGACCGTCCGCACGCCCCTGGCCCTGCCCCCGTCGATCATGATCTTCTTCACCGGGCAGTTCGACTCGTACCGCACGCCGTGCGACCTGCCTACTTTGATGTACGCGCTCACCAGCTCCGCCGGCTGAAGGTGCCCGTCCGTCGGGCAGTAGCACGCCTCGAGGATGTCATCGGTCCTCATGTAGGGTAAACGTTTCGCCACTTCCGGGGGCGGCATGAAGTCGATGTCGAAACCGATCGACCTGCCCATCTCGACCAGGTCGCGGATCTCCTGCGCCCGATCCTCCGTCTCGCCGATGCGCAGCGAGCCCGTCCGCACGAAGATCTCCACCCCCGCCTGACGCTCGAGCTCCTTGACGATCTCCACCCCGTCCATCAGCATCCGGGTGTGCTCAGCCGTCCCGCGAAGCTGCCCCAGCAGACCGGCCGCCCGCCCCGTCGAACCGTTGCCCAGCCGCTCACGCTCGACGACGATCACCCGCCGCCCCCGTGCCGCAAGCTGCATGGCCGTCGAAAGCCCCGCGACACCGCCGCCAATGATGATCACGTCGTAGGAAGAGTCGGTCTTCATAAGTCTTGAGTCTTGAGTCTAGGGTCTTGAGTCTGAAGGCGGTGATTCGTCATTCGTCATTCGGATTTCGTCATTCGCTTCATGCCTGCCCCATCCGCCTCAGGTACCACCGCACGAACGCGTCCACGTTGTATTCCTTGTAGGTGGAGAACGGTCCCGGCACATAGAACGGTGAATCCACGCCGCGCTGCGCCTGGGCGCACAGATCCCAGTCCTGCTCGCTGGTGAGCTGCCAGAAGGGCATGATCTTGTCGAGTTCGTAGTCCTGCCCCTCCTGGGCGCCCTCCTTCACCAGCCAGTACACCCGCGCCAGCGTCTTGCGCGGGCCGGCCGGGAGAAGCCGCGTCGAAACCGCGTGGTCGCAGCTCGAATGGTTCCACAGGTTCGGCAACGTGCGGATGCGCAGCGTCCCCACATCCGCGCTCTGATAATCGCCCATCAGCGGCGCCACCTGTTTGCCGTCCATCGTCTCGCTCACCCACCCCTCCACCAGCGCGGTGCGGTTGGCCGAGTACCAGATGTCCCGCTCGGGCTCGGGGAACAGCGTCATCCCCGTCTGCTTGTGCGTCACCGCCAGCCCGCACGCCGCCCACTTCGCCTCGCTCTCGCGCACCTGCTTCTCGATGCGCTGTCGCGTCTTCTCGCTGGTGTCATCGGCGTTGTAGTGGTCAAAGTTCGCCTTGATGTACTGCGGGTGATTCACGTTGCAGTGGTAACACTCGCGGTTGTTTTCCCACACCAGCTTCCAGTTCGCGGCGATCTCGTAATCCACGATCTTCGCCACCTTCGCCCGGCCGAAACCCTGCGGCCGGGCCGCCGGGCCGATCACCTCGCGCACCGGTGTGAAGTCCGCCGCGTGCTCATCGAGGTTGATGAAGATCAGCCCCTCGACCTCCTCCACCCGCACCGGCAGCAGCCCGAACGACGACTTGTCGAACTCGTGCATCCCCCGGCAGCCGACCAGCTCGCCCCCCCGGCCGTACGTCCACTGGTGGTACGGACACACGATCTTCCCAACCCGCCCGGCACTCTCGCTGCACAGCCGAGTCCCGCGATGCCGGCAGACGTTGTGAAACGCCCGCACCTGCCCGTCATCATCGCGCAGCACGATCACCGAGGCGCTGTCCACCGCAACCGTAATGTAGTCGCCCGGCTGGGGAATCTCGCACCCGTGACCGGCGAACAGCCACGAACGGTGCCAGATGCGCTCGACATCCGCCTTGTACACGCCCGGATCGTGATAGAACGCCCCCGGCAGGCTCATGCCCTCAGGCCGGGAGGCGATGAGCTCACTCAAACTTGTGGAAGTTTCACTCTGAAGCAGGGGGGTGGTCATGGGATCGCCTCAATCACAGCTTGCCGTCCAAACCCTTCTGATAGTAGCTGTGCGTGATCTTGTCCTGATTCTCCAGCAGCCAGTCGATCGACGGCTCATTGCGCATCGCCTTGCGGATCGACTCGAACATGGCCTTGCGGTGCGTCTGAAACAGGTCGCGGTGGTCGAGCTTGGGATCCTCAGCCGCGGCGGGCGTCAGCCAGATCGCCGCGATAATCCCAAGATCGTTGGCCTTGTCCTTCGGAATGATCCCTTCCCGCACGGCATCGAGCACCCCGTTGGCGACCGCCGCCTGCACCGTCCCGAAAAGGATGTTCGTGTACTTGGGATCCTTCACCGTCACCTTGCTGACCATCAGCGTCGCCGGACGCACCTGCACGTCCCCATTCAGGATCGCCCACACTCGCGAGTGGCCCTTCACCTGATCCCCGATCAGCGTCGCGATCGCCTGACCCACCGGACCATCCAGCTCCCCGATGACGATCTCCGGTTCCGCGGCCGTCGGCGCCGTCACCCCCCGCACCAGCGCCTCGCCGGTACGCATCACAATCCGTTCGCTCATTGCTCTTTCAGTCCTTTGTATGGGGCCTCGCGGCGTGACCCGCCCACGCCGGCCCCGCCCTCTCCCTCCCTCCGACAATAACCCCATACTTAACCACAAAACCCCCCCCTGAACAAGCGGAAATCGCGCACCCCCATTGACCCATTGCGCAGTGACACTCACGCCTCCCTCCAGCTATGATGCCCCGGTCCGCCCCCTCGTGCATTCCCGCTATTTGCCAGCCGCTACCCGCCAACCGCCAACCCAACATGCCCCGCCCCGCCATCGCCCTGCTGATCCAGACCGCCAGCGCCTGGAGCGCCGAGATGCTCCGGGGCATCGCCGAGTACGCTCACGAGCACGGGCCTTGGGACTTCTTCCTCGAACCCCGCGGACCCTACGAACGCCTCAAGCTACCCCGGCAGTGGCGCGTCGACGGTGTGATCGCCCGCGTCGACCACATCGCCCTCGAAAACACCATCCGACGCCAGAAGCTCCCCGCCGTGAATGTCTCCTGGTACCGCACCCACAGCCGGGCCATTCCCAAGGTCGTCTCCGACCAGACCGCCTGCGCCCGACTGGCCGCGGACCACCTCCTTCAACTCGGCCACCGACACATCGGGTACCTCGGGCCAGTCGACCGCGCGGGGTATTACGATGAACTGGGCGAATCCTTCGTACGTTTCATTCATGCGGCCGGGCTGCCCTGCGCCGTCTTCACCCCACCGGCTAGAAAAGACCGAAACCAGGCCGCCTTCGACGCCGCACACTTCCGCCGCTGGCTGAAGAAACTGCCCAAGCCCGCGGCGATCCTGGCCTGGAGCGACCGCTTCGGGCGCGAGGTGGTCCAGGCCGCGGCCGCCATCCATGCCGCCATCCCCGACGACCTGGCCATCCTCAGCGCCGAGCGCGATCCGCTGATCTCCGCCCTCTCCCCCGTGCCCCTGTCCAGCCTCGACATGGCCCCCAACCGCGTCGGATATGAAGCGGCCGCCCTGCTCGACCGCCTCCTCCAGGGTCAACCCGCACCCGACGAACCCACCCTCATCCCCCCCGTGGGCGTCATCCAGCGAAAATCCACCGACACCGTCAGCGTCGAAGATGAACAGGTCGCCCAGGCCCTGCGCTACATCCGCGAGAACGTCCACCAGCCGATCCGGGTGGAGGATGTCCTCGAAGCTGTCCCGCTCTCCCGGAGGGCGCTCGAACAGCGTTTCCAGAAAGCCCTCGGCCGCAGCCCCGCCTCGGAAATCCGCCGCGCCCGCCTCGAACGCGCTAAACGACTGCTCGTGGAAACCGACCTGCCCCTGTCGATCATCGCCGACCGCTGCGGGTTCAATCATTCGGAGGTGATGATCCGAAACTTCCAGAAACACCTGGGGGTCTCACCCGGACGCTTTCGCAGACGAGGATGAGGGGAAGTCGGGAGTCGGGAGTTGGGAGCCGGGGAAGGTCGCCGCCTTACCGCCTACTTTCGTGCATTCGTCATTCGTGCATTTCCCCAACCCCATCCCTGGAACATTCCCGGCGCCTGGATAGTACGTATAGGTATAATCTCACCCTGGGAGAACCCCATGCCCCGCTCCCGACTTCCCTCCATCCTCCTGGCTCTGCTCTTGCTCGCCGGATGCGCCTCGGCCCGTCACGCCCGACGCGGCGATGAGGCCCTCGAAGCAGGCCGGCACGAACAGGCCTACCGACACTTCCAGAACGCTCTCGCCGCCCGGCCGGAGCTTCGCAACGACCCAGACTTCCACGCCCGATTTCAGTTTGCACGTTCCCGCGCCACCTTCGCACAGGGCCAGCAGTTTGTCCGTCAACAGGCCTACGAACAGGCGGTCGCCCGCTTCGAGGAAAGCATCGACGCCGACCCCGACTTCTCCCCCGCCCAACAAGCCCTCGACACCGCCCGCCAAAGCGCTGCGGGGCAGCTCCACGAGCGCGCCCTCACCCAAACCGACCAAGGCCGCCGCGAACCCGCCGTCGAGCTCCTCCAACGCGCCCTTCAATACCAACCCGACCACCCCCGCGCCCGCCGGGCACTCGATTCGCTGCTCCATCCCTCCCAATTTCACACTCCCGCCGCGTACGCCCAGGCTCTGCGCCTCCGCGACGAACGCCTCTGGCAGCGCGCCCTGGACCAACTCGATATCACCCTCCGCGCTGAACCCGATCATCTGCCCTCCCGCCTGGCCCGCTTCGAGGCCGCCGATGCGCTCCGTCGCGCGGGCGACCTCCACACCCGCGCCGCCGAACACCTGCGCGCGAAGCGCCTTCCCGAAGCGATCGACCTTGCCTCCCAGGCCGTCAACCTCTCCCCGGCCTTCGAACAGGCCCAGGCCCTCCTCGCCACCGCCACCGCCGCCCGCGACGAGGCCCTCGACCAACTCAATCGCGCCCGCGACCTTGCCTCGCGCGGCCAGTGGGATGATGCGCTGACGGCTGTCGGCGCTTCGCTCGAACTCTACCCCTTCGACGCTCAGGCCTCCGCGTTCCGCGATCAGACCCTCCGCGATGCCGCCGCCGCGTTCACCGCCCAGGCACAGGTGGATCTCTCCGCCGGACGCCTGACCGACGCCGATACCGCCTTCCGCGAAGCGCTTCGCTTCCTCCCCGCCCATCAGCCCGCCAGGGACGGGCTGGCACGAAATTCCCTCGAGCGCGGCCGCCGCGCCCACCAGCAGAGCCTCCCCGGCAACGCACTGCTCTGGTATTTCGACGCCCGCGATGCCTCCGCGCTGCCCGAAGTCAACCAGGCGATCGCCTCCGCCAAGGACGACCTCCACCGCGCTTCAGCCGTCGCACTGCGCCTCGAAGTCGTCGACGCGGTCGGAAACACCGGTGACGCCGTCCACCGACTCAGCGCCCACCTCGGCCAGGTAGCGCCGCAAAGCGCCCCACCGTTCATCGCGATCCGAGGCGACGCCCACGCTCATTACACTGCGACGGTCTCCCTCACCACCCTGAGCATCCAGCAGAATCGAACACGCATCGAGCAGCGCTCCCATCGCTACATCGAGGAAGTGCAGCAGCCCAACCCCGCCATCCCGCGCCTGCGCTCCGACCTGCGCCGCGCGGAATCCGAACTCGCGCACCTTGAACGACAGTTCCACGAACACTGCCACGCCTGCCGCGGCGCGGGGCGCGATCGTTGCCCGCACTG
>JBGTFI010000523.1:0-7671 GCA_041747335.1 Phycisphaeraceae bacterium
CCCGAGCGCCGCCGCACCGGCCCACCGCCGATGACGAACCGCCCCCAGCGTCGCCGCCATCGCCAGCGCGCTCAGCGCCGCCAGGATCGTCCCGAAAACGTTGGAAAGTGCGAACGCGCCCAACGCCGCACTGGATTCCATGCGGCGAAGGAACGCCAGGTGCTCGGCAGAACCCGCCTCCCACCCGCGCCCACGCAGGATCAAGTCCTCCTGTGTCTGAAAGACCGCCAGCGATCGCGGGTGCTCCACCAGCACGTAATGGAGCGCATCCACGCCCAGCGGCAGGAGTATCGACAGCAGAGCCGCGACCATCAGACGGCGCAGCCCCGGATGGGTCGCCAGATGGCCCGCGGCCACCCCGATCGCCGCCGCACCCACCCACTGCACGCAGCGGAACACATCGGCCATCGGACCCGGGAGGTGCCAAACCGCGAACCCCGCCCCGATCCCCGCGAGGATGACCCAGCGCCAGTCAATCGCGCCTCGCCCGCGCCCGTGAGCGATCAGCGCCAGCCCCGCGATCACGATCTGGGCCGCCGCCAACCACACCGCACCCGTCGGCCCGAAGGTGGTGAGCGCCAGGACGCTGTCATCCAGCCTCGGATCGGTTTCCCAGTAGAGGTTGGGCGCGATGCCCACGACCGCCTGAAGCAGGACCACACCCAGGACCGCCAGGGCGGCCACGGTCAGAAGCAGCGTGGCAGGCGGGTCGAAGTCCAGGCGATCCGGGGCGGCGGGAAGGGCGCTGATCGTCCGGGGGCGGGCGGGCATGGGGCCGTAGTGTACACACGCGATAGGGCAAGGTCCGCGGGGATGGCGTCGATCCCGCCCGTCCCATGCATGAGAATCTGGTCAGGAGACGGTAAGATTGAAGTGAATGTGCGCGAAACGTCAATTCGATTGCTTGTTCCATCAACAGAAAAGTATTGACTCTCGCCGCGAAATAGGGACAATAGAAGGTGGATTCCTGTCGGTGCGGCGAACCTGCCAAGGCACATTTCGAGGCGGGAGAGGTCGATGGCGTTATGGATGTATAGCGAGATTGCCCGGCTGTGAAGAGTCGCAACGCGGCCCGGTGTGTCGCGTTGCCCTGTTGTGGACGTGGGAGATGGATCCTGTACGGATCGGAAAAGAAAAGGAGAAAGGGATGGGAAGAAGTTTGAGCGAAGGGATGAGAAAGAGGGTGTTCAGGGGAGGACTGGCCTGCCTGGCCGTCGCCACGGCAGCGCACGCGGCCAACGCGGCGGAAACCAACGTCAACCTGGTGACGAATCCGAGTTTCGAGGATGTCGATCCCAACCCGGACAACGGCAGCATTTTCGGTTCCCTGGCCGTGTTCGATTGGGACGGCGATCGAAACTTCTCCTACGCCTACTCCCAGGGCTACACCGGCGCGGCCCCGCCCGGAGCGGGAAACCGCTACTGGTACGGCGGCGGAAACGATGGCGGATCCATCAACCAGACCATCGACGTTTCCAGCGGGTCGGCCGCCGCGGCGATCGCCACCGGCAACGCCGCCTACGACCTGAGCGCCTATTTCGGTTCCTACCGCAGCCAGCAGGACTACGGAACAATCGTCGCCCGGTTCCTCGGTGACGGCGATGTGGAACTCGATAGCGCCACCATCGGCGGTGAACAGTTCACGCTCGACCTTCCCTTCGAGGGCATCGAGCGCGGATGGGCACAGGACGCCACCTCCGGCCCGGTTCCGATGGGCACTCGGTTGATCGAGCTCACCCTAAGTGGCGCTCTGGGTTCCGGCGGGAGCGCCGGCCAGGCTGCCGACGGGTACGCCGACCTGGTCTCCCTGGTCATCACGCCTGAACCGGGCTCCATGGCCCTGCTCGCCCTGAGCGGGTTGGCGCTGCTGCGGCGCAAGCGGGAATGATTCGGCTCGGACTCGGCTGAACGCAGTGAATTGGAATCCTTCCGCGCACCGGCGCTTGACAGTGTCGGTGCGCCTTGACATGCGACATGTTCCGGCGACTGGAGGATTGGTTAGGGGCCGTACCCGGGCGTTTGCCTTGGGAAGTGCTGAGGTAAGCTGATGGTCATGGCCCGAAGCTCAAGGGATCACGCTCGAAACCGTCGCGCCAAACGACGTGCGGCGGAAGCCGAGCTTCGCCGCCGCGCCGCACCCCCCACCCCCGGAAACACCTCAACCTCCACCGCCCATCGCCTGGTCGATCATGACTCGCCCACCCTGCAGATGGCCATGGCCCTGTGGGAACGTCGACAGTACGATCAGTCGCTCGAGCTCTACGAACAGGCGGTTCAAGAAGAACCGCACAACCTCCGCGCCCTGGTCAACGCCGCGCGCTCGCTCGGAGCGAGGTATGAATTGGAAAAGGCCGAGCGCCTGCTCCATCGGCTGCTGGCGCTCGGGGGCGGGCACCCGGTCGTTCAATACCTCGCGGGCGAAAGCTACCACCTTATTCAGCGGCCGGCGCTCGCGCGGCGTTGCTACGAACGCACCTGCGAGCTGACGACCGACCTGCCCGAAGCCCGCCTGGCGCTGGCCGACGCCTATGAACGTTCGCACCGCCTGGAGGAAGCGTGGGCGCTGATCGACTCAATTCTGCCGCTCGCTGCCCGGCTGCCCGAAATCCGCCTGACGCAGGCGCGCATCCTGCGAAGACAGGGACAAGGTGACCAGGCCGAGCACACCCTGCGCGAGGTGTGCCAGTCTTCAGTTCTGCCGCGTGAGCTTCGCTGCCGGGCGTGGGCGGAGCTGGCGTCCCTGCTGGACGAGCGCGGCGAGTACGACGCGGCCGTCGAAGCAATCGAGCACTGCAAGCGCGACCAGCGATCCCGCGACGCCGCCGAACGGCACGCCGCCGAGCACGTCATGGGACGTTTCGAGAAGCTGGTCGAGTCCGTCACGGCAGAAGACTTCGACCGATGGCACGAGCAGGGCGCGGCGGTTTCGCCGCGCAAGGTCGCCCTCCTGGCGGGGTTCCCCCGCAGCGGCACGACCCTGCTCGAACAGGTGCTCGACACCCATCCCGGCGTCGTCAGCTCCGAAGAGCGCGACATCCTGGCCCAGGAGATCTTCCCCAGCCTGGGCAGGGGCATGTCCATCCACGCTCCCGTGCGGGAGGTGCTCGATCGGTTGACCCCCCAGCGGATCGAAGCCGAGCGCACGCGCTACCTGCGCATGATGGAGCAGCTTCTGGGCGAACCGGTGGGCGACCGCATCCACCTCGACAAGAACCCCGCGCTCACGCTGATGCTCCCCGCGATTGTGCGACTGTTCCCGGAGATGAAGCTGATCATCGCCCTGCGCGATCCGCGCGACGTGGTGATCAGTTGTTTTCTGCGATATCTCCCGCTCAACCCCGTGAGCTTCTGGTTCCTGACGCTCGAAGGAACCGCCCGGCGCTACGCCCTGGACATGCGGGGATGGCTCAAATACCGCGGGATGATCCATGCGCCCTGGATGGAGGTGCGCTACGAGGACATGGTGGCCGACCTGCCTGCCGAGGCGCGGCGGGCGATCGCATTCCTCGGCCTGCCGTGGGATGAATCGGTGCTTCATTATCGTCAGCGCGCTTCGGCGAAACCGGTGCTCTCCCCGACCTACGCTGACGTCACCAAGCCGGTCTACGGCAAGGCCGTCGGCCGCTGGAAACATTATGAAGCGCACCTCGCGCCGGTGTTCGAAACACTGGCGCCCTTCGTCAGCGCGTTCGGGTATGAGTGATCGGACCAGGCGGCTTGCCGGGAACGGCAGGCCGCCGCAGATGAGGATGAATGGATGCGTCCTAAGTCCGCGATCTGCTGCGGCGTCCTGGCCCTCTCGATGACGACACTAAAGGGCGGCGAATTGACGGTGATGACCTACAACATCTGGGTTGGACTCAACGAGACCAATGAGCTTCAGCGTCAGGTGGACCTGATCACCGCCGCCGGCGCGGACATCGTCGGCCTGCAGGAGCGCGGCAGCACCGGGGCTCAGGCGATCGCGGAGGCGCTGGGGTTCGAGTATCAGGTTCTGGGCGGTTCGACGGCCGTGCTCAGCCGTTTCCCGATCGTGGGCGCCTTTGGCGACGGGGTGGAGATCGACCTCGGGTCCGGCAACTCCGCCTTTATGTTCGATGTCCACCTCGCGCCCTATCCCTACCAGCCCTACGACTTCCGCGACGGACTCATCACCACGGAACTTGAGGCGATTAGCGGCGCCATCGCCACGCGCGGCGCGGCGATCGGCAACGTGCTCAATCAGATGACCACCGCGATTGGGAGCGGCATGCCTACCTTCCTGGTCGGAGACTTCAACGAGCCATCCCACCTCGACTGGACTCAGGAAGCCGCCGACGAAGGCCTGCATTTCACCAAAGTCGCCTGGCCGACCTCCACCTCCGTCGTGAACGCCGGAATGACCGACGCGTACCGCGACGTCCACCCGGACCCGGTCGCCCGACCCGGCGACACCTGGACGCCCCGCCCGGAGCCCAACGAGGTTCACGACCGAATCGACCGCGTCTACTTCGCCGGCCACGATGTCACCGTCACCGGCGCGATCCTGATCGGCGAACCCGGCGGGCCGGACGTGGACCTCGCCAGCAACGGCGTCTTCCCCTCCGACCATCGCGCCGTCGCCGCGACGTTCACCGTGCCCTTCGACATCCTGAGGGTCGATCGCAACCCGATGGGGGATCTCAACCAGGACGGCGTCGTCGATGCGCTCGACTGGGCGATCCTGTCCCTTTACCAGCACTCGGATCTTTCGGCGTTGTCACTGAATGAGGCCTACCTCGCGGGCGACCTCAACGCCGACAAACGAAACGACCACCTGGACTTCCGCCTCTTCAAAGAGGTGTTCGACGCGGCGCGGGGGCAAGGTGCGTTCGACGCCATGCTGGCGACGATCCCTGAACCCTCTTCACTGGCGGCGCTGCTCGCCGGCGCGGCGATCGGCGGAAGGAGGAGGCGGCGCGCATCATGAGAATCTGACGGACCTCCAGCGCGATATGAACACACGAACGTGAAACTGGATTTGTCTCTACCACTCATTGGCGGCAACGGCAGAAGGAGAATCATGATGAAACACGGAAGCAGGCGTAGTTGGGCGCTGGCGGCCGGATGGCTGGCGATGGGGCTGGCATGTCCGTCCGTTCACGGATCATTCACCAACGACCGGGAGTACCTCTTCGGGGACGACGGCGGCGAGGAGGGTGTGGCGGGTCAGCCCGCGGGCGTCGATATCGATGGCGACCTCTTCACCTTCGACAGCGCCGGCGCCTTCCAGGACATGCAGGTGCTCGGCGGTCCGCTTTACGCCGACGTGAGCGGCCGTCCATTCGCGGGCTCGTCCCAGGTCGGCATCGCCTTCGACGGCGTCGACGACTACCTCGCCGCGGCCAACCTCAACCTCCCCGCGAACTCGGTGGCGTCGGTCACCCAGGGCGGCCCGGAGAACTACGTGGGGCTGACCAACCGAGGCCTCCAGTTCTGGGTGCGCCCCGGCGGCGCGGGCGCGAACAACGGCCTGGCGCAGTCGCTGGTGCTCGACAGCAACGAACACGGCGTCCGAATCACCGAGAACGACACCTGGGCCATGCGCTACGCCAAGCAGGACTTCGACACCGGCATCGCCGTCCAGTTCGACCAGTGGCATCACGTCATGGTCGTGCGCCCCTTCGGTACGGCCGGGGGATCGCGCATGTACGTCAACGGGGTGGCGGTGGCGTTCGCCCCCGGCGGGTACACCGGCGCGAACACCGAGGACCTCGTCGTCGGTTCCAACACCTCCCTCGATGCTCAAGGGAACTTCACCGGCGGAACGGAAGAGTTCTTCAGGGGCATCATGGATGACCTGTCCCTGTTCATCCTCGGAGACAACTCCAACAACGGGCTCAACCCCCCCGGTCAGGACTGGGGCAGCTTCGTCATCCAGACCGACAACCAGTTCATCGCCATGAGCCTCACGGGCGTTGACGGCGATGTGAACCAGGACGGCGTCCTCAACGGGGACGATGTGGACGACTTCATCGCCGGATGGAACAGCAGACGACTGGTCAACGGTCAGGAACTCGGCGACCTCATCAGCCTTTCGAGGGGCGACCTGAACTTCGACGGCCGCGTGGACATCTTCGACGCCGTCCTTCTTGACAACGCGCTGACGGGCCAGGGACTCGCCGGACTGAGCTTCGCCGCCCTGCCCGAACCGACCACCCTGGCCATCCTGGGCATCGGAGCGCTGGCGATCGGGCGTCGGCGTCGCTGAGCAACCTTTTCAAACGGTCTTCAACCTGAGGAGAGATTCCAACATGATCCCTCGAAACACCACGATCCCCCGCCGACGGCGAGCCGCCTCGAGCGCGGGGCGCCTGCTCCTGGCCGGCGGATGCGTCCTAGCGCTGAGCGCTCCCGCGGACGCTCAGACCCTCTTCAACAACACCTACACCGGTACACAGCTCAATGCCCTGCCCAACGGCGCTTCAACGCCCTCCGGACGCACGGTCACGCTGACCGGAACCCGCCTGGACTTCCTCGCCACCGGCGGTGTCCAGAACGATGTGCTCTACCGTCTCCCGCTCGTCGGCGCGGCCGCCGCCGGACCGCTGGACTTCCTGCGCCTGACCGTCACCGCCGACATGGAAATGCTCACGACCGACAACGACTTCGCGATCGTCATCACCGACGGCACGAACATCATCGGCTACCAGAACGGCGACCCCACCAACGCCGGCACGAGCTGGCACTTCTCCGCGGCGGACGATGGCGACTCGTACAGCGACGCCGACTTCACCCCCATCGCCATCACCAACGCGGACACGTTCAACCTCACCATCAACCTGAGCACAGGCCCAAACTCCTCCCGCGTCACGACACTCCAGGCCTCCGAAACGGTGACGACCAACGTCAGCCGCCCCTTCGACATCACCCAGCCGCTCGAGCTGCTGCTGGTCGGGGACGGCGCCGGGGAAGCCTACGGCGTCAACTCTCTGAGCATCACCCTCGAGAAGATCCTCCCCGCCGAACCGGTGCTGCGCATCGACCGCGACACCGGACTGGTTGAGCTCCGCAACGAGAGCGGAGCGCCGCTGAACCTAAAGGGTTACACCATCGCCTCGGCGCAGGGGGCCCTTAGCGGCGTGAACTGGCTGACGATCGCCCAGAACTACGATTCGGGCAATCCCGGACCCAACCAGGTCGATCCCAACGACGACTGGACCCGCCTTTCTCCCACCTCCTCCCGCGAGGAGCTCAGCGAGTTCGAGTTCGGCGGCGACGGCGCCACCCTCGCAGCCGGGAGAGTCGTCAACCTCGGCACGGGCACGTGGCTCCAGACCAACACCGAGGACGTCACCCTCCTCTATTCCGCCGGCGGGGTGGTGCGGGAGGGCATCGTGCAGTTCGTCGGAAACGGCGGCGAAGCCTTCGACTTCCTGGACCTCAACTTCGACGGCGAAGTCGACGCCCTGGACTGGGCGGTCTTCAATTCCGGCCAGCACGCCAACCTCTCGGCGCTCTCCCTCGCGGAGGCCTATCGGAGAGGCGACCTCAACGGCGACAAGGCCAACAACTTCGCCGACTTCCGCATCTTCAAGGACACGTTCGACGCGCTCAACGGCGAGGGCGCCTTCATCGCCATGCTCGCGAGCGTGCCCGAACCGGGGACGTTCGCGCTGCTGGCCGTCGGCGCGGCGATGACGCTTCGGCGTC
>JBGTFI010000524.1:0-2975 GCA_041747335.1 Phycisphaeraceae bacterium
CCGCTTCGATCCTCTGCCGCAGGGCGTTGGCCTTCTGCCCGAAGGCGGGTTTGTGCTCCCTGGGCACGTCCTTGAGCGCCGCCATGAGATCCTTGAGCGCGCCCTTCGTCCCGAGGTAGCGGATACGGAACTGTTCCAGCGATTCGGCATCGCTCACGGCCGCGAGGTCGGCTAAGGCCTGCGTTTGGAGGGCGTCGATCTGGTCCAGGGTGGTCGGCATGGGGCATCAGGATAGCGGAAGGGGCGGGGGGTGGTGCAGAGGGCGCCTCATAAGAAAAACCCCGCCTTGGATAAGGCGGGGCCTTGGGTGCGTTCAAATGCGTCGGGTCGCTCACGCGCCCTTGCGGGCCGTCGCGCCGCCCTGGACGACGAACTCGTCGGCGCTCAGCTCGATGCGCTTGCCCCCGGCGCGGGCGGATTCGTTGGCCTTGAGCACCGCCACCGCCGTCTCGTAACCGACATCGGCCGGGCAGTTCAGCGGTACGTTCTTGTCGCCGACGGCCGCGAAAAAGTTCTCCAGGTGAGGCAGGTGGGCGGGCTTGTCCAATTCCGCCTGCGCCTTGGCGACGTCTTCCTCGCTCATCTGCCCCTGCGCCTTGCGCGACTTGAGCGGGTCGAACTTCATGACCGACTCGTCACCCTCGGCGAACTTCTCGGCCTCGTTCTCCCATGCCATGGAGTCGGCGACCTTCTCGCGGAGCATCGCGTGCTTCTCGCGGATCTCGCTGGTGCGCATGCTGCCCAGGTCGCCCATGAACGTCTCATGGAACCCGCCGTTGCTGGAGGTCAGCAGCACCTGGTAGAAGGCGTGGACGGTCCCGTACTCGCCGTTGAACTCGTAGATACACATGGTGTGGTCGAAGCACTCGGGCTCGTACCCGGCGTCATACTTCCTGGCTTCCCACTTGGCGTGGTCGGCGTTCCCGAAGGCGGTGACGGCCTTGGGCGGCTTGCCCATCATCCAGATGAAGATGTCGACCTGGTGGGAGCCCAGGTCCGTCATCGGGCCGCCCGCGTACTTGTCGAACCAGCGCCACTCGTAGAACTCGGCCATCGATCCGTACCCGTACTTCTTGAGCACCTCCTCCGGCACCGCGACGTTGGGGCCCAGCAGTCCCGCGGCCAAGGGGCGCAGGGGCTTGAGCTGGTTCCACTGACCGTTCATGGCGGTGATCTGCCCCATGAACTTGTCTTTCCGATGGAGCGTCAGTGCCTGGATGTAGAAGGGGTTGGATCGCCGCTGGTGCCCGATCTGAAGCAGCTTGCCCGTCGAGTGAGCGGTCTCCACCATGCTCCGCGCCGCTTCGAGCGTGTTGGACATCTCCTTCTCGCAGTAGACGTGCAGCCCGGCCTGGAGCGCCGCGTTGGTCATCTCCGCGTGGACGAAGTCCGGAGTGGCGATGATGACGGCGTCGAGGTTCTTCTCGGCCGCGAGCATCTCACGATAGTCTTCATAGGTGTTGACTTCGTGCTTGTAGGCCTTGCACAGACGGCTCCCCATCGTCTGGGCGTAGGGCCAGATGTCGCACACCGCCTGGAAGCGGACGTTAGGCAGGAACTTGAGGCAGTGGCTCAGAAGAATCTTGCCCTGCCGCCCGACGCCGATGAACGCTGCATTGATCGTGTCGCCAGAGGCCTGGGCTTCCACCCACGTCGGGCGGATCAGCGTCAGGCCCGCGGCGCCCGCGCCCGCGGCGCGCACGAACTGGCGGCGGGTGAGGCTCAGGCCGGTGGGGTCTTGCATCGGGTTCATGGTCGTCCTCTCAAGTCGTAAGGGGAAAAGGCCTGTAGAGGCCGCGCCGCCCGCCGGGCGGGTTGACTGCGACCCACCTGATTTTGGTCCGCCCAACGCCGTAAGTCAAGGCAAGGCCCGCGAGAACTTGCGTCGGAAACCGCTTCATCAATCCGGTTTCACCGGAATCGCCGCGTCCACAGGCGGGGGCACGGGGACGACGGGAGGCGCGTAAGGATCGGGTTCGGCGGGCGCCGCAGGCTCAAACTGGAACTCGTTCTCCGGGCGAATGTTGCTTCCGCGCCGCATTCCTTCGAGCTGTCGCTCGTACGTGCCCGGTTTGACGGCCCTGGGCACGATCTCCACTGCGCCCTCCTCCTGCTCGCTCAGCCGCCGCAGGTGTTCAGAATCCGGGGCGACGTGGGGGGTGAGGAAGATCAGCAGTTCCGTCTTGTTCTTGTTGCGGATGCGGCGCTTGAAGAGCTCTCCCATCAGCGGAATGTCGCCGAAGAAGGGGATCTTGTTGATCGTCTCGGTGAGCCGATCCTGCATCAGCCCGCCGATCACGATCGTTTCCCCATCGCGGATCGCCACCCGCGTCTGCGCCGAGCGCTTGGCGATCACCACGCCCTCGAAGTCCTCCGAGATCTGCACCGTCTGCCCCGACAGCGCCGAAATCTCCGGCGCGATGTCCATGATGACCAGCCCCTCGGGATTGATGTGCGGCGTGACGTTCAGAATGATCCCCACGTCCCGGAACTCCACGGTCGTGTTCGTGTTGCCCTGTTCGGTGATCTGTGCGCTGCGCGGGATCGGAACCTCGTCGCCCACCGTGATCGACGCCTGCTGGTTGTCGCTGGTGAGGATGTAAGGCCGTGACAGCACGTCCAGCTTCCCTTCCGTCGCCAGCGCCCGCAGCGTGGCGGTGTAGTCGCCCTGGATCAGCCTCATCGTCAACCCGCTGGTCATGTCCCCGATCCCGAAGTCCTGACCCAACAGGAACGTGCCGTCACCGCTGTCGATGTCCGCGGTGAACTCGAAGCCCAGGTCCAGACCGTCGTCATGCGTCACTTCCGCCACCAGCACCTTGATCAGCACCTGACGCAGCGGACGATCAAGCTGCCGCACGATCTGCAGCACCCGTTCGTGCGTCTTCTCGGGCGCCAGAATCAGCAACGAATTCGTTCCCGCGTCCGACACCACCGAAACCTGCCCTACCAGGTCCGCGGCGCTCGCGCTGGCG
>JBGTFI010000525.1:0-11466 GCA_041747335.1 Phycisphaeraceae bacterium
CAGTGCGGCGTCGCTCCTCCGCGGCCAAGGCGTGCAGCGACGCGCCTAAGTTGGGTGGCGGATCATCGGCCACGGCATCCCGACCCTGATGCCAGAGCCCGAACAGGCCTGCGACGAGGCAGACGTTGTCGAGCGCTGACCGGGGATGTTCCGGTATGCTTACGAAGAGCCAGCCCGCCTCGGCGAGCGTGGCGTCGATGGGCTTGCCGAGCCCACGTCGCAGGTGGGACAGCGTGGCCCGGTCCATGCCCCTGCCGGTCGTGCTCATCAGGGACTTGAGCCGGCCAATGAACGGTCCGATCCATGCATCATGATTCGGTGGTGACATGTGCGGTCTCCTCACGGTCGGGGCGCTGGCTGGCTGGGCCTTTGGTCATAAGGTGGCTGGGAGGCGATCTTGGCTAATCCCCGCTCCAGGTTGCGCCGGCCGATGACCACGGCCCGCAGGGCGCGGGCGGTGTTGTCCATCCGGCCAGCGGTGGTGTCGTACGCCTGGCGGGCAGTTGGGCGTAGGATCTCGTAGAACCAGTGGCCCAATCGGACCCGGCGGTGTGCCTGGTCTTCCTCCGTCGACGCGTCAGGCGGTGCAGGCAGCGTCTGCAAGAGGTTGAGGAACGGTGTTTCGAGGCGGGGCCAGTAGTGTCGGAGGGGCGCAAGCGACTCCACCATAGCCGAAACCTCTTGGCTCTGCTGCTTCGACAGTTTGTCCGTCTTCAACGGGTGCAAGAACTGCCTGACGCATTGCCAAACCGCGTCTCGCAGGGAGCGAGCCACGTTCTCAGCGGTCGAAAGCGCCGCTTGAAGATTGCTAAGCAGCGCAGCGTCGTGGAGATAGTCAACCGGCAGGGGCAACTGCTCCTGGCGCCAGAGGCTAACGCTGGTCGCTTTGCCAGCCTGCGTGCCTACCCCGGCGGCTTCGAGGCGGAACCTGGCACCGGGAATCACCACGCCGTTGAGCGCCGCCTCAGCGATCCACTCGACTGAGGGCACCGGCCGGCGGTTTTGCCGGCCACGGTGGTGCGCCAGTTGAAAGAGCGTAGCCGAGTCGCGCCAAAGTGCCCGCTCCTCCTTAAGGCCGATGATGCACCAGCCACGCTCCTCATCGCGGCGATACGCCTTCATCGGGTCGAACTGATCGTCGGCGATGACTCGCCCCTGAGCGAAGTGAACACGGTGGATCAAGCCATCCTCGTCGGGCGGCTCCAGCCGGATGCGTCGGCACTGGAAGGTATACAGATCGAGCCTTCCGGCGGGAACGGGCTGATCCATCAGGTCGTCAGGCGTGTCATGCTCCCAGACCGGGCGATCGTCCAATGTTCCTGGTTCCTCAGGTGGCGACAGGTTCAGTGTCAGGGTCTGGAAAAGGTTGTCACCACGGACGAGCAACAGGATGCCACGGGTAATGGGGCCGTCCTTGCGATGACCGGTCTTGATGTCACGGTCGCCGACGCTCCATGTGGGGCTCACGCCAAGCCCGAGGGCGAAAGCCTGACGGGCGATCAGCCCGCGGACGGCCATGGCCGGGATGATGCCGGAGTCATCTTCCTCGGTGCTGTGATCGAAGAGTGTGGGGTTGTTGCCACCAGCCAATTCCTCATAGAGCGTCATCGTCGGCAGCGGGCCCTTCGTTCCACCGACAGACTGGTAGAACGGCCACTTGGGGTGGAACAGGTAGAATCGTTCATGCCATTGTTTGAAGTACTTTTTCAAAGTGTCCATGTCGAACTGGCCGGCTTCCCAAATCGTCCGCCACTGGTCCATGTCCTCGGGGCCGAAACTGCGGTGGAGGATCGCCAGCAGCAGTCGGTGCAGCGTGATCGTCACGATCGGCGAGTCGTCGCGGATTTCGCGCAGTTCATGCGCCCGGGCAAGGACGTCGCGAAGGCCCAGCTCCGTCCTTGACCCATCAGGAAGCAGGCATGGCACGAAGGGTACTTCGTCGATCAGGTTGAAGCTATGCGTCATGGTCGTCACCCTGGACTTGGCGTGTGATCGTGATGCCGAGGTCATTATCGAGCCAGAGGCACCAGTCGCCGGCGTGGCCGATGCCCTCAGCGTCGAGATAGATTAGCCGGTGGAACCGAAGCAGACTGGAGCGCTGCCAACCGGCCGGCACCGACTCGGCGAGCAGCGCCTCGACCACACCTGGGTGCTGAAGCGAGACCGAGCGGCCAAGTAGTCGTTTGGTGAGCGCCAGTGAGGGTACGGTGGCGACATCGACCGGGTCGGCACCATCCGGAGTGAAGGAAAGTTCTTCGCTATTGCGATAGAGCAGCACCACCGACACGCTTGGTCGTGTCAACCGGGTGGCGGCTTGCAAGGTGGCGTGTGCCTCCGGGTTGTCCTCATCAAGCTGCTGACAGAACTCGGTCAACGGGTTGCGACCGCCGTGAGGGTCACCGATTGTCAACTGCCGTGCCCGTCGTTCATGATCGGTTGCCTGGCGACGAGCATCACGGTCCGCTTCATCCATCGCTGTCTGCCACGCGACATCCGGCTTGGACAACATGCCCAGAGGATCATCACCATAGACCGCTTCGATCAGGCCTTCGGTCTCCTCGGGCAGTCGCACAATACGGCGATCATGCAACAGCAGTGAGGTGCGGAGCAGCACCGAACGCTCATAGACCCATTCACTAGCGCCATATTTCGGCACTCCAGCGTCGTCCAACTCTGGCTTAATCAGCCACAACTCAGCCTGCTTCATCGGACGGTCCGGGCGATGATGGCGGTGAAGCCGGCCAGCCCGCTGCAGCAGCAGGTCGATGGGGGCCACATCACTGACCATCAGATCGAAGTCCAGGTCCAGTGACTGCTCGATCACCTGCGTGGCCACCAATACCGTTCGGTGGGGGCGATGTGCGTCGTCAGGTCGGCCATCGATGCCCTTACCGTACCGCCTGACGACGGCCGTTTCACGCCGTTGCCGATCGTCAAACGGATAGCGGGCATGCAGAAGCTCCACCTCGACGCCCTGAGTCCCCAGCAGATCGCGTAACCGGCGAAATGTGTCTTGGGCGTGGCGAACGGTGTTCCGGATCACCGCGGCGCACCCGACATAGTGCAACACATGACTGAGCCGGCCGGGCAGATCCTCCTCCGAGACGGTTGCAAGCTGGATCCTCGCCTCACGACCTGGCGACGCGGAGAAAGTCGAAGTGCTGACGCCCCGCTCGTCAGCAATCATGAGCCGAGGATATGTGGCGGAGGGCAGCTGACACTTACGGCCCGTCCACGCCTCGAGCAGTGCCTTACGGCGAGCCGCCGGTAGCGTGGCCGACAGCAGCACAACTCGGCAGCCCAACGCCCGAAGCCATGTGAGCAAGTGGTCGAGCAGGGTCGAGGTGTAGACATCATAGGCGTGGACTTCGTCGAGGATGACCGTCTTGCCCGCGAGCCCGAAGAGTCGTACGAAGCCGTGCTTGACCTGTAGCACGGACAGCAGTGACTGGTCGATGGTCCCGACGCCGAACGGGGCCAGCATGGCCTGCTTACGATTGGCGGCGAACCACGCATCGGCCACCAGGCGGGCTTGCTCCGGACTCTCAGCTTCGTCATGGACTTCTTGAACCGGCTGGTCCTGTTGGCTGCCAACGGCCTCTCGCCGCAATGCTTCATATCTCTCATTCAGGATTGCCCCGCTATGGAGCAGGTGCAGGTTCACACGTTCACCGGGATATCGGTGGCGGACAAATTTGCCGAAACGCTCAAACATCTGGGTGCCAGTCGCCATGGTCGGCAAGCCGATATAAACCCCTTGGCCACCATCTTCGTGGAGCCAGCGTTCGGCGGCGAAGAACGCGGCCTCCGTTTTTCCTTCGCCGGTCGGGGCTTCAAGCAGCAGGAGCCCAGGGCCCTGCGGTCCGTCAACGGCCTCCGCGACGGCTTGTTGCAGCGGTCGCGGCGGATCGCAGGTCGGAAACAGGTCCGTGAACTGCTGCTGGCCAGCGGCAGGTCCATCCGGACCAGTCCACCCCAGATCGTCCAGTGCCATCCGTGCCTGCGAGTCCGCCATAGCGGCGTAATCGGCGATGGAGGCCTCACCCGCCCGGTGGGGGAAGTAGCCGGGATTCGACGCGATCCAGTCGGCGACGCTGGTCAGCCCGGCCAAAAACATGAACAGCCAGTGCTCCCGGGGAGCTGGATCGACCGCCGCCGTGCTCTCCGAGATGCCGAGCACTTCACCGAGCTTCCTGAGCAGTTCTCCGCGGGCGCGTTCCCACACCGGCCCGCCGAGCACGTCGCCGTTTGAATTGACGCTTACGAGCTGAGTCCCCTGAGCAAACAAGCCGTGGTGACCGCCAACAGCGATCGCCATACAGCGGCACACGTCGGCGTCGGTACCGTTCAACGGGCCCTCGTTTGCCTGCTCGAAACCAAGCACCGCTGTTGTGATCACGCCGTGCGGGGGTGCGTCGAATCCGGGGAAATCGAATCCAACAGCATTGAGTTGCCGTTTTGCCTCGCCGGATCGATCTCGGCTTTGGAAACCGGGACTCGCCTTGCCGATATCGTGAGCTCCAGTCCAGAGCGCAATCCAGCGACCGGCCGCCGTTGGCTCAGTGCGAAAGGCCGCACTGACGTGCCGCCGAACAGCCGCTTGGAGAACATCGCACCAAATGTGATGCGCGACCTTGGCGACATCGATCATATGCCAGAGCAGGCAGTGACGGTTTTCGTAGCTACCTGCGCCAATCTTCGCCCAGAGCAAGCTCAACCGCGCGTGAGAATGGTGGTGTTCGATCGTCAATATTGGCTCCGGAATCTAACCGGCATTTGGTGACGAGAGCGGTTTTGCTATTTGACCCGCTGGTTATGTCCGTGTAAGCTAAATGGTGAACAAGCATCTGTCAATCGAGAACCCCCATGGCGGACCCTCGGCAGACTTTCGGTGATCTACTCCGTGCGACACGAGTCGCCAAGGGCTTCACCCTGCGGAAGTTCGCCGAAATGGCTGACGTGAGCCCAACTTACCTGTCCCAGGTCGAACAGGGCAAGATCGAGCGCCCCCCGACGGCGGAACGGGTCCGGACGATGGCGACGCTGCTCGGTCAGAACGCCGACGAATGGATCGCGCTGGCGGGCCGCATCCCGGACGACGTGAGCGAGATCATCCGCAGTCAGCCGGACACGATGCCAGCGCTGCTTCGCGCCGCGAAGGGCTTGACCGCCGATGACCTGCGGAAGCTGACGGAGCAGATCGAGAAGCAGAAGAAAGACAGGGGCAGCAAGTCATGAAACGCCGGATCGCGGTCAAGCAGTACAAGGTGCCCTTCCTGCATGACAAGGCCATCGAAGAGCACGCCCAGTTGGTGCTCGACGAATGGGCGCAGGAACATCCGGCCGTCACCAAGCCGCCGGTACCGATCGACGACATCCTCGAACTCCATCTCGGCTTGACGTTCATCATCTACGACCTCCAATCCGCGTTCGGCCACCCGGATGTGCTTGGTGGCATCTGGTTCGGTGACCGACTGATCAAGGTGGACCAGTCCCTCGACCCGGCGATCGCGCCGAAGATGCTGGGTCGCTACCGCTTTACGCTGGCACACGAGGTCGGCCACTGGCGCTTGCATCGGCAGCACCTGATGGATCACCCCTCGGCTAAGTCGCTGTTTGAATCCAACTGTGAGCCGGCCTTCGTGTGTCGTTCCAAAGCGAATCCGCCCGAGGAAGTCCAAGCCAACGCGTTCGCTGCGGCTCTCCTGTTGCCACGGCAGCTGGTGTTCGACGCATGGGCGGAGTGGCGCGGCTCCGACGACCCTGTTGCCATCTCGGATCTGCCGCGCTGCAACTACCACCGCGACTCGGAAGCCAACGTGAACATGGCGATAGATCTGTTCTGCAAGCCGCTCGCCGAGCAGTTCGAAGTCTCGGCCGAGGCGATGCGCTATCGGCTGAAGAAGATGGAACTCCTGGTGAAGGAGCTTGAACCCCGACTGTTCTGAGAGGCGCGGCGATGCGCCCTCTTTTTTTCATTCCCCTGTTCACCGTTCAGAGAACGGTACATCTTCGAAGGAGGCCGACATGGCCAAACCGTTTGATCCCCGTATCGTCCTGAAGAAGATATCCAACCCACTGCTTCGCGAGTTCTTCCACCGGCGCGGCGAACTCGATGATGTGCCGTGGGACGACCTGACCGAGCACAAGATCGATGCGATCTTCGAGGCCTGGCAGGCACTGGACGAGCCCAAGACACTCGAGGTCCAGATCATCCTCCGAGATATTTTTGAGTTGGCCGACCATCGCGGCCTCGCCGTGCTGGCCGAGGAGATCCTGTGGCGGTGCCCCAATCGCGCCGACGACTTCAAGGCGCAGAAGGGCAAGGCGGACAAGGCGATGTGGGTGTACCTCCATGTGCGCGAGGCGTTCGACGAGGCGGCGATGTTCGCTCGTGCAGATGCCCTGGCAGCGGGCCGATACTGGAACCGCCGCAATGGCCTGCCGAAGAAGGTGCTGGTGGTGGATCAACACCTGTGCGATCGGCTGGCCGAGGCGCTGACCTCGTTCTACGGGCCAACGCAGATGCGGGGGCGGTACTGCCACATCGTGCCCTATCGCCGATCGGGCGGTGGCGACTACTTCTTCGCCTACCTCGATGATTACCCGGACAAGCATCTGGTCTTCGACGGCAACAGCCATCAGCCCATCGTGCGTGCGGATCGCTACGCCTTCGAAAACGTGTTCGTCTACAACGCGGGCGATGGCGCGATGGAACTGTTCGCCCAAGGCGGCAAGAAGGTGTGGGAGCCGCTGCAGACCGCGTTCTGCCAGGCGGTGCTCGATGAAGAGATTGATCCGGCCGATCCTATGAGGCCGGCGTACCAGCTCGACCATCTGCTCACGCCGGATTTCCCACTTCTCACTGATCTGGCGGATGGTGTGGAAGAAGCACGCATCACACTGCTTCGCATCGCCCCGCGCGGTAGTGGCGGCTACATCGAGATCAAGGCCGATCTCAAGAGCCATACGAACAACATCTATCGGAAGATCGAACGATGGCTCAAGGCTGGCGTTGCGGTTGCGGGATCTCGGGTTCTCAAAGCGTCTTTCCTCTTGAAGTTCCAGGCCAACGGGCACGGTCGCCAGGCGACTATGTCATTCGATGTAACTCCCAACTCCAGCAACCTCAAAAGCAAGCCGGATGAGCAGCGCGAGGTGGGCGAGCGATGCTTGAAGCTGTGTAAGGTGGTGGAAGATGACGAGCAGTGATCTATTCCAGGTGCTGCTGGACGCGCTCGACGACGTGGGGCGAGTCTTTGACGCTAGCGAAACCTCCCGCTGGCCACCGGGCGAGTGGGAGGCTTTGAAGGAGATCGGACTGGTGCGTCAGGCCGCCGGCGGGGTTCACGCCCCATGCCCGAACTGCCACGAAGCGCACATCGAACCGGTCACGATCCGCCAGACGGCGGACGGAGAACCCCGATACTTCATCCGATGCCCGGAGTCGATGCGGGTCGAGGTAACCGCCGAGATGTGCATCGGGTGGCAGGTTGATGGCGACGTTCTGGCGAAAGCCTTGTCCGACGCTATGGACCTGAAGTCCCAGCCAAAAGCGATGGTCCCTGGTCGGCTCTGGCGACTGGGCCGCACGCCGTGGAAGCAGACAACGCGAGAGGCGGTGCTGGCGACTCGACTCAACGAAGCCGATGGAGCGGCCGTCGCCACCCACCTTGGCCCTGGCGGCCGGGCCATCGTGTTCGTGCCGAGCGACGCGCCCGACGAGCGCATCTGGCCCGGCCATGTGCCGGCAGTGGTCGCACTGTCGCGGGTCGCGACACTCACACCGCAGGGCATCCAATTGGATAGGGCCGTGATCGGCGAGATCGTCGCCAACGCAGACGCCCTGGCCGAGGCGCGATCGGCAACGCCGGTTGATCCAGACGTGAAGAAGCAGGTCATCCGACAGCAGATGAAAGCAGAAGTGAAGTGCCACCTCGAAGATGATGTGCTGATTGCGGCTTACAAGACGTATGGATCGGTCCGCAATGCGTCAAAGGCGCTAACTGACCAGTTGGGGCGAACGGTCACGAAGGACAAGGTGTACAACGCGCTCAAGCGAGCGGGTGGTGTGAAGAAGCTGAGGGAAGGTGACGACAGCGCCGCGATCGCCCGAACTGTCGCGTCGCAGCCACGCGACAGGGCAAAAAGATTCCTCGAACGTCGTTAATGCTGTAGCCACAGGACTTTGATGCGTCGCAGGCGGAATGATCTTCCGCCTTTTTCATGCGCAGACGCGACAACGCGGGCCTCGGTCGAGGCCGGCTCGGCTCATCACCGGCCAGCCCCGACCGCACCTGCGTTCCCCACGCGACACGGTGTCGCGGCGCAGCTCCACGACCGTGCGTTCGGCGGCTGAACCGGGAGCAAACGACCGGCCTCGAGGTACCCATGGCCTCGAGCCACGACATCGTTTCCCACCCCTTCACCATCACCCTAATCCAGATCAAGGCCCGCCAGCTGTGCCGCAGGTCCGATTTCTCGAGGTCCGACTACGAGGACCTCATCCAGGACATGCGCCTCTATTTGGTGGAGAAGGCGCACCTCTTCGATCCCGCGAGGGGCAATCTCGAGGCCTTCGTCACCAACGCGCTCAACACGTGGGTCGCCATGCACCTTCGCCACCTTGGTCGCCAGAAACGCCGACCCGTTTCGAGGGCAATCTCGCTCGAGGGTACCTGCCTCGAGCACGACGGTAATGCGACGACGCTCGGCGCGGTGCTCAGCGATACAGATCACGGCCGCCGAACGCAGCGCGGCGACCTGTCGCCCATCGAGCGGCACGACCTCCGCGATGCCGTGGATCACGCGATGATAACCGTCGCACCTGACGAACGAGCGCTGCTCATCCAGGTCGTCAAGCTCGGCGTCGCCGGCGCCGCTCGTGCGCGTGGCGTCTCGCGCCGCCAGATCAAGAAGATCCTCGCACGCTTGCGCGCCCGCTTCGAGGACGCCGGCCTCGGCGCGAACTGAGCGGACAGCGCCGCGCGTCGCGGCATAGGGAACCAAGAACCCCGCCCCCGGAGTGCCGGAATGCCGGAATGTCGGCATGTCGGAATCTGGGTGTCTCTGCATCCCTACTTCCAGGCAGGCTGGACCATCCCGAAGGCTTCACCCCCGGCGCCCCTCTGGTGTATTTAGGGGACCTTGCGGGGGAAAAGAGAGAATGTCATGAACGCCAACATCTTCCAGTTCGCATTCGCCACCGCCGTGGACCTGACCGATGTCGAGGCGACGCTGCAGGTGGCGATCGTCGCGGCCGAGGGGATCTTCGGCGAGGCGCAGGTCCGCATGGAGGTGTCGTACCACCTTGATCCCGACCATCGCGCCATCCACATCGACGCCGGCACGGCGGCTGGCGAGGCCGTGGTTCGCGTGTTCACCGCACTGGTCATCCGCGAGTTTGGACCCGACGCCTTCACCGTACGGCGCGGGAACGCCGCGCTGGTTCAGCCTGTCGAGATGGCGGCGTGATTCTGTGTTGCCGTACGCCACCGGTCGCGGAGGCGCAAGTGGTGCCCGGCGCCCGGTTGCATCGGCCTGCCAGGCAACCGGCACCTCCCGCGAGAGTTCAGCCGAAGGTTCCTGTCGGTCGTGGTGCCGCCCCCGTCCCGCACCTCGGGGTGGGGGCCGGCTTTTTCCTCTGGCGGGCATGGGCCTGGTCACACGTTCCCTACGGACAGGAAGCTGGTGTGAGCAACGGCACCACCCTCGACCGCTTCGCCCTGCTGGACTGGCTTCTACCCCATTGCGAGCCGGACCGGGTGGCGCTGCTGTATCCCAAGGGGGATAAGGGGCTCTCCCCCGGCTGGGTCATGGGCCAGGACCATGCCGCTCGGGCCATCGACGCGTATCGGCGCGGATGCCTCGCTACCGAAGTCTTCGCGTCCTTCACCCAGCAGGGCAAGCCTTACCGTATCGAGGGTGCGACGCGTTTGGGGCTGGTCCCCCACCGCCGCGGCCAGGTGACCGTCTTCTGCCTTGATCTCGATGATCACACGCAGGATGGCGGGAACGTTTACCTCGCGTCGGCCGTGGAAGGGTTTCTGGGTGCCACGCCGGTGACCTTCACTTCCAAGGGGGGCAAGGGTCTGCACGCGTTTTTCCGATTGTCCGAGCCCATGGACGCGGATGCCTTCGTGGCCTGGAGCAAGGCGTGGGGATTCAACCGGCAGGGTGAGCCGGAACTTATTCCCAAATCCACCAGGAACTCGCAGGTCTGGCTGCCCAACGAGCCCAACGATCGCGGGGGTGATGCACACGTAGGCGGTGACTTTGGAACGTGCGTGCTCCCATCGTTGCACACACCCCCGGCGGTGCGGCTGACGACCGCGACCCTTCACTTTCTTCGGGGCTTCGTGCGCCAGCCTGGGCGCAACGAAGCGCTCAACCGTGCCGCCTACGAGCTCGGCCAGAAGCGTGTGCCCCGCGCCGAGGCCCGGCGGCTGTGCCGCCTGGGAGCCCAACGGTGTGGACTGGAACAGGACGAGCCCCAGCAGACCCAGACCACCTTCGAGAGCGGCTACGACACGGGAATAGGGTCTTCGCCCGCTGCGGGAGTGCGTCCTTCACCGGAAACAAGCGTAAATGCGGAGGCAAAGGCGGTCACGCTTCACCGGCTCGATGGCATCGGCAACGGCGAGCGGTTCATTGATCATCACGGCCGCGACGTAGGGTTCAGCTATGAGCTTGGCCGGTGGCTGGTCTGGACGGGCCAGCGCTGGTCGCTGGACGCCCAGGCGCGGGTGGAGGCGATGGCCAAGGAGACCGCCCGGCTGATCCTCGGTGAGATGGAGGAGGCGATCCGGAAGGCCAGGGAGGAGGGCAAGGGCGACAAGGAGGTCCAGGCCGTCGAGAAGGCGTACCGCAAGCACTATCAGGCCGCCGCGCGGGTGACGGGCGTGCGCGACACGCTCACGATGGCCCAGTCCGAGCCCGGGGTCACGCTCCGTGTCGCCCAGCTCGACACTGGCCCAATGCTGCTCAACGTCGCCAATGGGACGATCGACCTGACCACCGGTCAACTGCGGCCCCACGATCGCGGCGATCGCATCACGAGGATGGCGCCGGTTCAGTTCAGCCCCGACGCCGATGCGCCGCGGTGGCGGGCGTTTCTCCTTCGCGTCTTCGATGGTGACGAGGAGCTGATTGATTTTATCCAGCGAGCGGTGGGGTACTCCCTGACCGGCCACGTCAGCGAGCAGTGCCTGTTCTTCCTCCACGGCACGGGGCAGAACGGCAAGTCGGTGTTCATTCAGACGCTTCTGCACGCATTGGGGGAGTACGCCCAGAAGACCCCCACCGAACTGATCATGAAGCCGGAGCGCAGCGCCTTGGGCGGCCCCTCGCCCGACCTTGCCCGTTTGCGGGGGGTCCGCTTCGTGGTCGCCGCCGAGCTCGAGGAGGGCCAGCGGATGGGCGAGGCGCGCGTCAAGGACCTCACGGGCGCCGACCGCATCGTCGCCC